>CALXQF010000038.1 GCA_944390505.1 uncultured Clostridia bacterium
AATCATTCCATAATATTCCCTATGTGCATTACTTATCTTTGTATGAGTGGCTTCGGAGTTGACTACTTCTTTATAATAGTTGTCTTTGTAGTAATATTCATTGGTGAAAAAGAACTCTTGATCTATGTTGTAATTGATTCTATGTGTTGTTATTTTCAAGCTATAATTATTTAATTCCTTTAATTCTTGTCCTGTTTGATATGAAGTATTAATAATATAAGAAATATAAGTATATTTTATCAATAAAAAGGCAATTAGTATTAATATCATTCCTATCAAAGTAAATACAGCTATTTTAGATAATAATTTTTTCCTGCGATAAATCTTTAAATGATTTATTTCTATTTCCTGCTCTTTATGAGATTTTTCATTTTCTATGATATTATCTCTTTTCATTGTTTCTAATATTTCTCTACATTTGTTACAACTATTAATATGATTATCAACATATTCTTTACTATCTTGGCTTAATAAGTTTTCAATATAGTTTGGTAGTAAGTCTTGAATAACATTACATTGATTAATTTTTTCATTCATCTTTTAAATATACCTCCTTTAATTTTATTTTGCCTCTATAAAAAGTAGTTCTAGTCCACCCTTCACTTTTTCCTATTATTTCTCCTATTTCCTTAAAAGAAAGGTTTCCTTTTATTCTCAAATAAAATACTTCTCTTGTACACTCATCTAATTTGTGTATCTCTTTGTATAACCTTAATTTTTCGTCTTTTTCATTCATATCGTCTAAAATGGTATCATCTAATAGCAATTTATCTATAATGTTATCAAATGGTATTGTTTTTATTTTATTAGATCTTGTCAGATAATCTTTCCATTTATTCTTTGCAATTTGACATAACCATACACTAATTTTACATTCGCCATTAAAATTTTTTAAATTTTTAATGGCTACACAAAAAGTATCTTGCATTAATTCTTCTGATATTTCAGCATTATTAGTTAGTTTATATAAATAATGATAGATAAGAGTAGAATACTTTTTATATAATTCTTCCATGTTGCTTTTAAACTCCTTCCTACCTATTAAGTCTTAATTATGATTAATTTGTTACAAAAAAGTACAAGATTTTTTAAAAAAGTTTATTTTTAGTTATCATGTTTTTTCTTTAAATTTTATGGTAAAATAAAAAAAATGAAACATAAAGAGGGATTATTTTGAAAAAATATGAGAATAAAAGCAATGTTGTTAGTAATTTAATAAAATCATATAGAGAAAAAGCAAAACTATCTAAAAGCGAGGTATCCAAAAGGTTGCAATTTCATGCAGTCTATATTGATAGAACCGAGTTAAAAAGAATAGAAGCTAATGAAATGATTGTTAAAGATTTTGAATTAATTGCTTTGTGTAAAGTGCTGAATATTGATTATAATGAACTAAAAAAGCAAATATATTAGAATGAACAAGAGATGTAATCTATCTTATCAAAACTAGCTATACTTTAAACATTAGAATGCAAGACTTTTGTAATTTCCTATTAATTTTTTTGTGCATTGGTACAAATTAAATCCAAACATAAAAAATGTCCTCCTTTCCATAAAGAGAACATTTTATTTTTATATAAAAAATACGTTATGCTACTTGTATTCCAGTATCAATTATTTCTTTAATAAAATAATCAGACACTTCATCAAAATCTTTCTTTTTTATTGGGTGTGGCTCTATTCTCGCATCTATATCCCAAGTCATTCCCATTAAAATTGCCATACAGTCATAAATATCATCAAACTCATCTGAAACAACAGCAATATCTATATCACTGTCTTCATTTGCTGTTCCTTTTGCATAAGAGCCAAATAATATAATAGCTGTAATATTATACTTCTTTTTTATTTCTTTTATAAATCTATTAATGCTATCTACTATATCTTTATTTATTGTTCTTTCAACCATTTTCGCACCTCCTCTATATTGTTTACTTGCTCTAATGTATACTCATCTGTGCATTTTTGGTCAAAACTTTTTTTATAATCATCATATCTAGCAGATATATTAAAAGTATTTATAACTTGTATTTTCTCTCTTATTTCTGCTGGCACTTCTAAATTGGCTTTTTGTGAAAGCAATATTAAATTATGAATTTTAGGTGTAACAGGATTTTCTGGGTTATTTTTTGCATATAAGCCTTTTAATAATTTTTCGATTACTAAATGTCCTATAAATAAACACCATGTATTTCTCTTACTATTATATAATACTTTCATTGTTTCATAATCATCCTCAGAACTTTCAAACCAATATTTTATTAAATCTATATTATTCATATACTTTCTCCACTTTACTATACTTTTTTTATAGTATTAAGATTTTATCACATATTGTAAAAAAAATTGACCTGTTACGGTCAATCTAATTGTTTTCGTCAAGTTATGGTCAATACATATTTTGGTGCGTCATAGAGGAGTCGAACCTCCGACCATCAGATTAAGAGTCTGCTGCTCTACCAACTGAGCTAATGACGCATAAGTTTCGTAACAACTATTATTATAAGACGTTTTAGCCAGTTTTGTCAAGAGTTTCAGTTTTATTTCATTAACTTAATTTCATTCTGCATCATCTTAAACTTTTCGTTATTGATTTATATCAAGTTCGTTAGCAATCTGTGCAAATTGTTCTATACTCAAATCTTCTCCTCTTACTGTTTCTGATAACTGCATTTTATTTAATATTTCTCTCATCTTTTCTTTTGAAATAATCCCTGCGTTTGTTAATCCATTTAGCAATGTTTTTCTTCTTTGCATAAAGCTTGCCTTTACAATTTTAAAAAATACTGTTTCATCTTTTAATTGCACTGGTGGATTTTGTCGAATATTTAATTGGATTACTTCTGAATTTACTTTTGGCTCAGGAATAAAAGATGTATTTGGCACTAACATCATTTGTTTTGGCTCACAATAATAATAAACACAATAAGTAATTGCTCCTGTATTTTTTTCTCCTGGTATAGCAGTTAATCTATCTGCTACTTCTTTTTGTACCATTACTGTAATATTTTGCATTGGTAATTTTTCTTCTAATAATTTCATAATAATAGGTGTTGTAATATAATATGGCAAATTTGCTACGATTTTTACTGGGCACTTTTGCGTATTTTCTTTTTCTATTAAAGTTTTTAAATCTACTTTTAAAACATCTTCATTTAATAATTGAAAATTAGAATATAAAGAAAAACGTTCTTGCAAAATTTTTACCATCTTTTTATCTAACTCAATTGCAATCACTTTACCAGCTTTTTCTACTAATTGGCTAGTTAATGTACCTAATCCTGGTCCTATTTCTATGACAAAATCATTTTGGCTAATTTGAGCAGACTCTATTATATTTTGTATGACATTTTCGTCTATTAAAAAATTCTGCCCTAAATTTTTATTGGCACTAATTTGATATTTTTTCATTAAAAATTTAGTCTCTTCGTAAAGGTTCATTCTTATACTCCTTCTCATATTAGTTTTTATCTCTATTCTGCAATCATCCTTCATTATTTATTATTCGTTTTATTCTCTAATATATTTTATATTAAAATACTGCCATAATTATATTCTAATATACAAAGAATAGCCTTTCAAGGCTATTCTCCGGAATTTGTATTTGCTACTTGTTTGGTTCCTCTTCTTACAATTTTTTCTCTTGCACTATATGTGTCTTTAGAAAGTAATGTTTGAGATACTACTTTTCCATTTAATTTTAAAATTCTATATCCTTCACTTCTACAGCCATTTACTCCAGTTTGTTCTACAACTTCTTTTCCCTTTTCTAAGCTAGAATCGTTTTCATAACTTGTCGTATAGTTAATATAAGAAGTTACTTTTGATTGAATAATTACTTCATATTCGGTTTCTTCTTTAATACCATACATACTAATTTTGCAAACTCCATTTTGTGAAGAAGCTACAATTTTAATTGGATAACTTCTTGTATTTTTAAAGATGAAATCTAAACTTCCATAATAAACTGTTGCATCTCTACTTGCTGCTACGTATCCAGTTAAAAATAAATGATTGCTTCTTTCTACGATTTCCAAATTAGCTAATAAGGCAGTATTATATAATGTAGACGATACTTGGCAAACTCCTCCACCAATATCTGGTACTACTTTACCTCCAATATAAGCTGTTCCTTCTTTATATCCTGCTTCTACGGTTCTTTTTCCTACCACAGTATTAAAAGAAAAATTTTCTCCTGGCATTACTACTGTTCCATTGATTTTTTCAGTAGCAAGTTCAATATTGGTACTTCTGTTATAATTACTGGCATCATAAATTGTTGAAAATGTAGCTAGTTGATCTGGGAAAGCTTCTTCTCCTAAATCTTCAAGCTTTTTTTCTGGTTCTGTAATTTTAAGTGGAATGGTATATTCTTCTTTGTCTTCCTTAATTAACTCTTCCGCTTCTTCCATTGATATTCCAAAATCCACACCATTTACATGTGTATGCACTGTTGTTGGATTTTTTTCTACATAGGCATCTTGTGGTTCTTTATAAATTTCATTACGAATCTTTTGCAAGTCAATTGGATCTGGCTCTTTATATTCTACCGGAATTTCTACTACTTGGTAGTTTACATGAATATTACTAATTTGATCATGAATTTTATTTTTTAATTCATCTTCTTTTATAATATATCCTGCTGTTCCTCTTACAATAATTAATTCTTCATCTTCTACATAATAACTATTTTCTACTACTCTATCCTTCATTTTTGAACTAATGTCTTTGATTGTACTATTTAATAATTCTTCGTCTAAATATAATGTTGGTTGAATATCTTTTTTGGCTATTTTGGTCCATAATATTGCATAGTTATTTGTAATGATATTTCCATCTCTACCTATATTATAAGCTTCTGCAATTGCTGCATCTACATCAAAAGTTGCATTAAAGGTATTTGCTGTAACACTAGTTTCTTCTTCTCCTCTTTTTAAAATTAATGTATTATTTTCATCACTAAATCGTTCTTGAATAGCAGTATTAATCTGATTAGTAGCTTCCTCTACTGTTAAATTACTTACATCAATTCCTAAAACAGAGATTCCTTCTATAATTTTGTTATTATTCATATTAAGTAAGGCAAAAATAATAGAGAAAAGCATAGTAATAAATATGATCACAGCTATTGTTATAATAATAGGCAATGCCTTTTTAGATTTTTTACTTGATTGAGGTGGTTCTTTCGTTTTTATATCTTGCTCTTCCACTTTTTCTTCTGGTTTTTGTTGTTCTGTCTGAGAAGAAGTATCTTGCTTTTTTCCATCAGATATAGTATCTTCTTTCTTAGTCTTTGAAGCAGTATTTAACTCATTTTCTTTTGTTTTTTCCTCGTTAGAAGAAAGTGTTGTATTTTCTTCTTGTACAGCACTATTGAAGTTATCCTTTTGGTTCACTTCTTCTTCTTTGTTCATTTCATTTGGTTCTTTATTTTGTTCTTTCATACTCTTCCCCTCAACATTAATATATACTTTTGTATAAAATAATATTACCATATATTGTGTCGTTTTACAATAAAAAAAATTTGATATTTTGTCATTTTTTATAATTTTATACTAGACAAGTTTTACTTTTTTTAATATAATATGAGTAGAAAATTTTGGAAAAGGAGTATTACTATGTTAGGCGAAATGATTGCATTTATTCGTAAGGATAAAAATTTAACAAAAGCTGGAATTGCTAGAGGTACCAATATTAATACTGGGCATTTAACTCATATTGAAAAAGGTGAAAGAAATCCTAGCCACAAAGTATTGAAAACAATGTGCAAAACAATGGGTATCCCTTATCGTCCTTTAATGTATACTTATGATAAGGAATTAACAGAAGAACATTTATCTTATAAAGTGGTTTCTCATATTCCTTATGATAAAATTCCAACATTTGATGCATTAGGTTCTTTAATTGATTGTCCCGCAAGTTATCCAGGAGCATCTATCGCAGTAAAAATTAATGATACTTCTATGGAACCAAAATTAAAAAAAGATTCTTATGCTTATATTGAATTCAACACACCTTTAGATAATAGAGATATTGGTTTATTTTCATACCAAGGTCAACTTTTAATTCGTAGATTTATTATTCGTAAAGATGGAGTTGTATTAAGAGCAGAAGACAAAGAGATTAAAGATATTTGTTTAGATCCAAAAGAAAACTTTTACATTGTTGGTAAAGTATTAGGAACTAACTTGGATTTAGAAGAAAAATAATTTTTTGTCAGAAATACTTGAATTATATATTTTTTAATATTATAATATCAAAATAGATAAACAAGAGATAAATAAGGAGAAATTTTAAATGGAATTAGTAAAAAATGTATTTTTTAACACTGATAAATTAGTAGAAAACTCAAAAGTAAAAATATCATATACTGGAAAACTTTTTCAAGATGGTTCAGAAGAAGTATATCTTCATTATGGTTTTGGGCTTAATTGGGATAATTTAGGCGAAGTACAAATGGAAAAAACTGAACTTGGTTTTCAAGCAGAAATTGAATTAATAGAAAGTGATACTTTTAATTTCTGTTTTAGAAATAATTTAAATGAATGGGATAATAATGATTCTGAAAACTATATTTTTCCAATTGAAAAGGTAGAACTTGCTTTAATTCCACAGGAAGAAGTTTCTTTAGATGCTCCTAGAAAATTAAGAAGATCTTATATTTGGAGTAAAAAAATTCGCTTAGCAGTATATAAAATTATTACTTATATTCCAAAATTAATATCTGGAAATTATAAAAGAAAAATTACCAATTAAATAAAAACTCTCGATTTTCCTTTCGAGAGTTTATTTTTTAGATATACCATCCACCATTCACAGAAATAACTTGTCCTGTAGTATATTCATCTTCTATTAACCATTTTACACATTTAGCAATGTCTATTGGCTTTCCTATTCTATTTAATGGAATTTCTTTTTGGATTTCTTCTTTTTCTTCTATACTTAGATTATCATTCATCTGTGTATCAATGATACCTGGTGCAATACTATTGACACGAATTTGAGATGGTCCTAATTCTTTTGCTAATGCTTTTGTCATTCCATTGATTCCTGCTTTTACTGTAGAATAAGCAACCTCACAAGAGCCTCCAGTAATTCCCCATATAGAAGAAATATTAATAATACATCCATTTTGTTTTTTTATCATTTCTGGGAGTACTTCTTGCGTACAATAGAATACGGAATTTAAGTTGGTATTTAACATGTTGTTCCATTCTTCATCTTCGATTTGTGTAAATAGTTTTTCTTGAGAAATTCCTGCATTATTAATTAATACATCAATGGTCTTGAATTTTTGTTTTGTAAATTCTACTAATTTTTTTACTTCGTCTCTTTTAGAAACATCTGCTTGAAAAATTTCTATATTTTTTCCTTTTTCTAATAAATTATTTTGAATTTCTTTAGCTTGTTTTTCTGATTGGTGATAATTTAGTACCACATTATAGTTTTCCATAGCCAGCTGTTTTACGATTTCTGCTCCTATTCCTCTTGAACCACCTGTTACAATAACTACTTTAGCTACTATGTTTTTTTCTCTGTTTCCTTCCATGATTTAAATTAGCTCCTTTATATGTACTAGTTAGAGAATGACGGTTTTGCATAATAATTGCAAAAAACTAGACAAGTTATAGAACAAGCCTAGTTTTAAGTAATGGAGCCACTTATCTGATTCGAACAGATGACCTACTGATTACAAGTCAGTTGCTCTACCAGCTGAGCTAAAGTGGCATATGGTGACCCCGACGGGAATCGAACCCATGTCTCCGCCGTGAAAGGGCGATGTCTTAACCGCTTGACCACGGGGCCATAAAAGAAACTTGCCTAGAATTTAAGAAGATATCTTCTTAAATTCTAGTATTGGTGAGCCATCGCGGACTCGAACCGCGGACAACTTGATTAAAAGTCAAGTGCTCTACCACCTGAGCTAATGACCCAAGTTTCAAGCTTGTAACTCCTAATTGAGTTAACACAAGCTTAATTTTAAACTATTTTATGGTATTTGTCAATATATTTTTGAATTTTTTGTGGAATTTATCTGAATTTTTATCATCTTTCAAATAAAGTTTTACAAAATCATTTTCATTTTTGTCGAAATAAATATTTTTTAAGCATTTAATTGTTTCATTAATTCTTCTACATCTATTCCATGTACTTCACATGCTTCTTCAATGCTTTCTGCTTGAGAAGCTGGGCATCCTAAACAATGCATTCCTGCATTTAATAAAATTTCTGCTTTTTCAGGAACTTTTTCTAATAATTCTCCTATTGTCATTTCTTTATTAATTTCCATTATGTTTTTATGACTATTTAATCACTTAAATAATCATGTCCTCCTTTCTTTCAATATTGATTATTAGATTTTTTGAATTTATCTATAACCATTTTAATTCATACAATTTGTATAATTGTCGAATTTTCTATATTTTTTATCATCTACTTTTATTCTTTATGTTTATAATAAAAATCCTAAATTAAATTGATGATTTTTATATTTTATCACATTTTTTCAAAAAAGTATAGACAAATTGAAAAATTTGATGTATTATGGTAAAAATTGGAAAGAGGTGATAAAAAATAGAGTTAATTGATTATTTCTTTATTCTTCTTATTATTCATTCCTTTATCTTTTTTTATTCAGTATATTTATTCTTTGATATTAAAATTTTCCACAACCGACAAGGTGCTAAATTAAAATTAAAAAATTTTCATTCAAACTAGGAGGTCTTATTGCTGAAACGTATATTATTTACTTTATTTTTTGTGTTTGTCTTTCTTATTCTTGGTTATCAAATATTTTCACCACTTTATTTTTCTGATGATATTATCATTGACTATGGAATTCACCCTTTTAATATTTGTACTGAACAGCCTGTCCTATGGAAATATTTGAAATTATGGTTTTGCTTCACTTATTTATTTTCTGCTTTTTTTATTTCTAACATGCTTTATCATCTTTTTTATCAACTATTTCAAAAATATTTTCCAACAAAAAAACAGAAAAAAAGAAATAAAAGAATAGCCACTTCAAAGCCATCTTTTATCTCTCCGATTACAAATCATCCTCTACAGCTTTTTATTGGCACTAATCTAAATAATGATGATATTTATCTGCCAGAAAAAAGTTTATATCAAAATATTTTCATTACTGGAACAATAGGAACAGGAAAAACAAGCAGTGCCATGTACCCATTTACAAAGCAACTAATAGCATACTGTGCCACCAATAAAGCAAAAAAATTAGGGATGTTAATTTTAGATGTAAAAGGAAATTATTATCAAAAAGTATTAGAATTTGCCAAACAATATAGCAGAATGGATGATGTTATTGTAATTGAATTAAATGGGAAATATAAGTATAACCCTTTGGATAAACCAAATTTGAAACCCTCCATTTTAGCAAATCGATTAAAAACCATTTTACTTCTTTTCT
>CALXQF010000039.1 GCA_944390505.1 uncultured Clostridia bacterium
GAGAATCAATGGAATTATTTTGAGTACTATTTTAGAATTATTTTGGATTAGGTTTTATTTAGCAATTTTCAAAATTCCTTATGAATCCGTAATGACTGTTCCATTATATCGCCTTCTATTTACTGGTGGAATTTATTTATGTGTTTATATTGTTTATAGAATTATTAAATATTTTAAAATTCATATTAATTTAGAAAATATGAATAAGAAAAGTAAAATTTTATTTATTGTTAATACTTTACTTGGTATATTAGCAATCGTAACTCAATTTTACTTAATTACATTTTATAGTGATACTATGCCAATTTTCATTATATTAACTAGTATCATAAGTTTATTTGCTTATTTCTTTATTAGTATTTATAGTTTATTAAATACAGCCAAATTAGAAACTACTTCTCAAAATTTAGAAGAAGCACAATTATATAATAAAACATTAATTTTACTTCATGATAGTATGAGAGGTTTTAAACATGATTTTCATAATATTGTACAAGGAATTGGTGGTTATATTGAAACAGAGAATATGGAAGGATTAAAAAATTATTATTCTCAATTATTAAAAGATTGTAATCGTGTTAATAACTTGACTGCATTAAATCCAACTTTAATTAACAATCCTGCTATTTATAATATTATGGCTGCCAAATATCATAAAGCTGATGGTATTGGTGTACAAATTACTTTAGGGATTTTTATGGATTTGAATGAAATTGAAAAATACATGAAAATTTATGAATTTACTAGAATTTTAGGAATTCTAATGGATAATGCTATTGAAGCTGCTTCTGAATGTGAAGAAAAAATGATTCAAGTCAATTTTAGAAAAGAAGAAAACCGTAATCGAATTCTGATGGTTATAGAAAATACTTATTTAAATAAAGATATTGATACAGAGCGCATTTTTGAGAAAGATTTTTCTACCAAATCTAAGAAAACGAATAGTGGACTTGGCTTATGGGAAGTACGACAAATTTTGAAAAAGAACAATAATTTAAATTTATTTACCACTAAAAATGAAGAATTTTTTATACAGCAATTTGAAATATATTATTAAATAAAAGTGAACTCTTTTCAAAGGGTTCACTTCTATTTTTTAATGTTTTAAGGAAATATTTTTATTTTATCGTTTTTTGAACTAATCTTTTTTTATTAATGATGCTGGCATTTTTGGTTGATGTGCAATTCCAAATAACCAACATGCAGTATTAGTAGATTTTGCATATTTTTCTGCAACTTTTGCTAATAATTTTAACATTTGTGTTACCTCCTAAAATTTTTTTATATAATAAGCATTTGCCGGCAATGCATATTAACATATTGGATGATTTTTAAGAATATACTTCATATCCATATTTATTGTTGGTCAGCTTATACGCAATTGGTGTTAATGTTAAATTTTGTAAAAAGATTCCATAAATAAACATATAACTAATAATGTGGTCCGGAATAAATAATATAATAGTTAGTAAAATAGCTAACCAAATATAAGCTCTTATTTTTTTTGCTTTTCTATCTTTTTTTGATAATATCGGAATGTTTTCTGTATCTGCTGGTACATATTTTGCAATAAATATAATACTCATAACTGCTAAAACACTAATCATACTATAAAAAATTATATTATTTGTTATTATAATTGTTTTGGCTAATAAAATTGGTACTAAGTATAAAATAGTAGTTGTTATCATACAACCAGTATGAGTTTTTAAATGAAATCCTCCTGTTGCACCACGATATGGTGCTAATAGAAAGAACATGATTACTGTATACCAACCAATTCCCAACAAAAAGCCAATAATTATTAATAAGATAATTTTTGGAATCTCTCCTATTAACAGTCTGACACCAAATTCTATTACAACCTCTTTTTCTTCATTCATATCTTCTATTTTTTCTTTTATCTTTTTTATCACATAATCACATAACTTATCTATCATTTTTTCCCTCAATTTTTAAACTAGTTTGATTCTATACTTTTCATAAAATGAAAAATAACTTT
Source organism: uncultured Clostridia bacterium (assembly GCA_944390505.1). GTDB lineage: Bacteria > Bacillota > Clostridia > TANB77 > CAG-508 > CAG-273. Next base: position 2,003 of record CALXQF010000039.1, read on the forward strand.
ATTTATTAAAACATAGAAAAGCTTTGCGAAATTTGTCATTTTTTGTTTTATTATGTATATTGTTGTTTTTATATAATCTATACTAAAGCAGGCTATTCTCATGCATTCTGTTTAAAAGATAGTTTAAAACACCAAAAAACAGTTTGAATATTTCTCATTTATTCAAACTGTTTCTTGGTTAGTTATTCATAGTTTAATATCTTCTAAAATCTTCCAACTTCCTATTTTTTCTGGAATAGAAGAGAATATCATCCACTCTTTGGTAATAGGATGTTGTAGTACTAGTTGGTAAGCCCAAAGTGCAATTTGCTTTCCATGACCTCTTCCTCCATATTTCTGATCTCCATAAATACTATGATTTCTACTAGATAATTGCACTCTAATTTGATGATGTCTTCCTGTATGTAATAAAATTTTTAATACTGATAAGTTGATTTCTGGCTCATATTTTAACACTTCATATTCTAAAATTGCTAGTTTGCTATTCTTAGTTTCTTTTTTTACTACTTTACTTGTATTTTTTTGCTCATTTTTCCATAAATAATCTTGTAGTTCTCCTTTATTTGTTTCCATTTTGCCATTACAGATGACCAAATATATTTTTTGAAATTGCTTTTCTCTTACTTGCTCACTTAATCTTGCTGCCGCTTTAGAAGTTTTAGCAAATACCATTACTCCTCCTACTGGTCTATCTAATCGATGAATTAATCCAACATATACATTTCCTGGTTTTTGATACTTTTCTTTTAAATATTCTTTTACCATTGTTAGCAAATCAATATCTCCTGTTTTATCTCCTTGTGATGGAATATTTACTGGCTTTTCTACTACTATTATATGATTATCTTCATAAAGTACTTTAAATTGCACCATTTTATCCTCTTTCCCTTTTTCAATTGATTATTTTAATTTTTATTTTTCTTCCCATCTGTTACAAAATAATGATTTTACTTAATTCATTTGTTCAAACTCTATCTTTATTATCTAGCGACTCCCATCTTCCATAAATTCCACATGGTAATACAATAGATGAACCAGTCATCGGAAGACCTAATTCTCCGCATGATACACTTCCGTGATACTGCTTTGGTATTGATAATTGTAATAAATTTTGTAATACTATACTTGAAATACCAGTAGTATAAGAATTAATCAAAAAGAATAGTGGATTATCAGACAACACCTTGCAACATAGTTCTACTAATTCTGGTAAATTTTCTTCAAACTTCCATACCTCACCATTAGTTCCTCTTCCATAAGAAGGTGGATCCATAATAATGGCATCATATTGGTTTCCTCTTCTAATTTCTCTATTAACAAATTTAATAACATCATCTACAATATATCGTACAGGTCTATTTTCTAATCCAGATTCTTTCATATTTTCTTTTGCCCAGGCTACCATTCCTTTGGAACTATCTACATGGCAAACAGAAGCACCAGCATAACTACATGCAACTGTTGCTCCTCCTGTATAAGCAAATAAGTTTAATACCTTAATTGGTCTTTTGGCTTTTTGAATTTTTGCAATCATCCAATCCCAGTTAACTGCCTGCTCTGGAAATAATCCTGTATGTTTGAACCCCATAGGTTTAATCAAAAAACTTAAATCTTTATATTGTATTTTCCAACTCTGTAGTACATTTTTTTGATATTCCCATTTTCCTCCTCCTGTGGAACTTCTATGATATTTTGCATTAGCATTCTTCCATTTTTGTGGAAAACATGGATTTTTCCAAATAATTTGTGGGTCTGGTCTAATTAAAACAATGTCCTTCCACTTTTCTAATTTTTCTCCATTTGCCATATCTAATATTTCATAATCTTTCCAATCTTTTGCTACATTCATTTTTACTTTATTTGCATCATTCTTAAAATGCAAATCTCCCTTCTTCTATCTTATATATTTTAAATTTTACAGTTAGGATAACTACCTTATATTATTTTTATTAAAGTTTTAAGTTTGGGACACAGATAAAATAATATAAAGTAGTTACCATTATTGTAATCTTATTTTAAACTGTCTCTAGCAAGTTAATAAAGTGAAATACTAGCATTCCATCTATCATTGCTAAGATAAAGAATAAAACAATACTAGTTGTTATTATTTTATGTTTTTTCATTTTTTTTAATAGTTTTTTCACTCTACTTTTATTTTGAACATAAATTCTATTGTTCACTTCATCATAACGTACCCTTGCAATTAAATCTTTTGTATACTCCATAAAATCCCTCCATTCTATTTCTATTATATATATGCTATATTTTGGATTTTATGAAAAAAATCGTACTTTATTTTTCCCTATTTTTCGAGTGTTTTCTTAATTCTTTGTGCTAATTCTATAGTAATCCCATTCACTTCAGCTAATTGCTCGCAACTAGCATTTTTAATTCCTGAAATTGTTCCAAACCTTTTTAATAACTCTTTTTTTCTAACTTCTCCAATTCCTTCAATCGTATTTAAAGTAGATTCTGTTATCTGTTTATCCCTTAATTTTCTATGATAATTAATGGCTGTATCATGAATGCAATCTTGAAATGCTGTAATCACATTCATTAATTCTTCTGTTAGAGCAATTTCATTTCTATTTTCATCTAACAATGCTCTCGTTCTGTGCTTTGAATTTTTGACCATTCCATACACAGGAATGGAAAGCCCTAGCTCTGCAATAGCTTGTTTTGCTGCTTTGATTTGTGTAATTCCTCCATCTACAAAAATGACATCAGGAAAATTTCCAAATGGTCCATCTGTTCTTTCCATAGAATGTCTTAATCTTCTTTTGATTACTTCCCATATACATCTTGGGTCATCTTGTCCCAAAACAGTTTTAATTTGAAATTTACGAGATAAACTTTTATTCACTTCTCCATCTTTTAATACACACATGGCAGAAACAATATACTTTCCTGCTAAATTAGAAATATCATATCCTTCTATCTTTCTTGGCAATTTAGGCAATTTTAATATTTCTTTTAATTCCATTACTGTACTTACTTTTTCTTTTTCTTTATTTTTTAAAGTAATGTCTGCATTTTTTTCTGCCATTTCTAATAGTCTTAATTTTTCGCCCTTTTGAGGAACTTTGATTTCTACTTTTCTTCCTGCCATTTGTGATAACCATTCTTCTAATAGTTCTTTATCTTCTATCTCTTCTTTTATCATAATTTTATTTGGTAGAACCATACTATCCATATAATATTGTTTAATAAAGTCATATAAGATTTCTTTATTTTTTTCATCTTGCAAATCTTCAAAAAAGTAGTGGCGTCTCTCTACCATTTTTCTATCACGAATCATAAATAGTTCAACACATACTTGCATTTCACTTTTGGCAATTCCTATTACATCAATATCATATAAAGATATATTAGAAACTTTTTGTTTTTCTTCTGTTACTCTTTGAATTGCAATTTTTTTATCTCGCAACTCTGCTGCTTTTTCAAATTCTAGCTTATTAGCCGCTTCTCTAATTTCTTTATCTAGTACTTTTTCTATCCTTGCAATATTTCCCTCTAATAAACTCATAATTTGTACAATTTGTTCATGGTATTCTTCTTCTGTAATTTTTCCAATACAAGGTCCTGGGCATTTTTTAATTTGATAATTTAAACAGCCACGAGTTCTTTCTTTAAAATTTTTACATTGTCTAATTTGAAAATAATTATTAATAAAATCCAACATTTCTTTTGCATTTCCACTACTAGCATATGGTCCATAATATTTTGCACCATCATTTAAAATTTTCCTTGTTAGGTATACATTGGGGAATTTGGACTTCATGTCGATTTTAATATAAGGATAAGTTTTATCATCTTTTAATAAAACATTAAATTTTGGCATATTTTTTTTAATTAAATTACATTCTAAAATTAGTGCTTCTGATTCATTATCAGTCACAATATATTCAAAATGATCCACCAAAGAGACCATATTTTCAATTCTCTTTGTTTTACGATTCTTTCTAAAGTACTGCCTTACTCTTTTTCTTAAAGATATCGCTTTTCCAACATAAATAATATGGTCATCTTTATCTTTCATAATATATACTCCAGGTTTATCTGGTAATTTTTTCAATTCTTTTTCTATGTTAAACAAGGTGATTCTCCCTTCTTTCTTACTTATTTTATCACATTTATTCCTTTATGACAATTTCATTTTGTACTTTTTTCTTGCATTCTATTCACTTTTTTGACACATTTTTATTTTTGTAGTAATATATTATCATTAAAATACATACTACTAATTCAATCACTTATACTAGTAGTATAAACATTATTAGGAGGTATATAAGATGTGTGGAATTGTAGGATACATTGGTAAACAAAAAGCAACTCCAATTTTAATAAATGGATTATTAAGTTTAGAGTATAGAGGATATGATTCATCCGGTCTTGCTGTTATTGAAAACAATTCAATTGCTATTCTAAAAGATAAAGGAAGAGTAAGCAATTTAGAAGAATTAACAAAAAATTGTGAATTAACATCTCATATTGGTATTGCACATACCAGATGGGCAACTCACGGAAAGCCATCAAAGGAAAATGCTCATCCACATTTAGATAATAGTGAACAATTCGTTGTAGTACATAATGGTATTATTGAAAATTACCATGAATTAAGAGAATTTTTAACTCAAAAAGGATATCATTTTTTATCCCAAACTGATACAGAAGTAATTCCTAATTTGATTCATTATTATTATTCTAATGGAATTGCGGATGAGGATCCATTCTTAAGAGCTGTAAAATCTGCTGTAGATGATTTAAAAGGAAGTTATGCTATAGAAGTTATTTCAAAACTTTATCCGGACAAGATGATTGTTGTTCGAAAAGATAGCCCTTTAGTGATTGGAAAAGGAAATGGCGAAAATTTTGTTGCTTCTGATATCCCAGCTATTCTTTCCTATACAAAAGACTTTTATTTATTAGATGATAATGAATATGCTGTTTTATCTGCAGATACCATTCATTTTTATGATAATACACTATCAGAACATAGTAAAGCAATTAAGAATATTGAATGGGATGCAACTGCTGCAGAAAAAAATGGGTATGAAGATTATATGCTAAAAGAAATATATGAACAGCCAAATGCTATTAGAGAAACAATAGGATCTCATTTTACATTAGGTGAAAAATGCTCATTTGATGATTTATCCATTGAAAAAGATTATTTAAGTACTATTAACAAGATTTTTATTGTTGCATGTGGTACTGCAATGCATGCTGGACTAGTTGGTAAAAATGCAATGGAAAAACTTTGCCATATTCCAACTGAAGTAGATATCGCTTCTGAATTTCGTTATCGTGATCCTATTATAGATGAAAAAACTCTTTGCATTTATATTAGTCAATCTGGCGAAACGGCTGATACAATAGCTGCTTTAAAGTTGGCAAAGTCGAAAGGAGCCAAAACATTAGCAGTATCTAATGTAATTGGAAGTTCTATCACCCGTGAAGCAGATTATACAATTTACACACATGCTGGGCCAGAAATTGCCGTTGCTTCTACAAAAGCATATACATCACAAGTTGTGTTGATGGTTATTCTTGCTATCTATTTTGCAGAGACATTAAATTCTTGTGATACCTCTGAATTAGAAAGCTTAAAATCAGATATTTTAGATCTCCCTTCTAAACTAGAAGCTGTATTAGATGAAACAAGAACAATTGAAAGATTTGCTAAAAAAATCTACACAGAACATGATATGTATTTTCTAGGAAGAGGCAGTGACTATTATGTTGCCATGGAAGGTTCTTTAAAATTGAAAGAAATCTCTTATATTCATTCAGAGGCTTATGCGGCTGGAGAATTAAAACATGGTCCTATTGCCTTAATTGAAAATGGTGTTACTGTCATCAGTATTTTAACAAATCCAAATTTAGTAGAAAAATGTATTAGTAACATTCAAGAGGTAATTACTAGAGGAGCAAAAACATTAGTCATTACTAATCAAAAATTGCATAATGTACATTTTGATTTTGTAGTAAATATTCCAGAAACTAATAGTTTTATTTCTCCTATTCTTTCTGTAGTTCCTTTACAATTACTTTCTTACTATATTGCTAAAAACAAGGGGCTAGATGTGGATAAACCTAGAAATTTAGCAAAATCAGTTACAGTAGAATAAATAATTTTAATATAATTAATAGGATAGCTCCTGGAATGCCTAATATTCCCACTAAAATCGCAGTTCCTACATTTAAGCCAATATGGAAATTCCAGATGCTACCTATTAAATTAATGATAAAAATAAGGAATCCACATAAAACAGAATTGATAGCCAGCTTTCCAATTGCTTTTAGTGGAATAGAAAAAATTTTGCCAATGATATATAGTGAAATAATGCAGCCTATGATAATAAAAATATTAGAAATGTCCAAATTCTATCACCTTCCCTTTCATACTTATGATAGAATTTGGACAAATATAACTTATCCCACTTGATTTTTTCTAAAATATAACTCTTCAATCATATCTAATGAAATACCACGTTTTTTTGCTTTATTTACTAAAAAATCTAATTTACTTTTACTAGCTTTAATTTGATACACATAATAATCAATTAATCCTTCTTCTGCTGTTTCAAAATTTTTAATTGCTAAGTCTAATTCTCTTTTTGCTTTTAATACGCTCATAATTAATTCTATTTTTTTCTCTTCATCTGATTTCTCGATAATGGGAGTTTCTTTTAAATAATTATTATCCATATTGCTATTTTCCTTTCTTTCAATTCCAAATAAAAACTCATGATTTCATCTGTTTTTTATTTCTTTAACTGGTAAATCTTGTTATTATTATATGCAATTTTAAAAATTATATTCTACTATTTTACAAAATTTGGTACATATACTAAAATTGTTTTTCTCTACTTATTTTCTCATTTTCTTACTTTATTTTTATCTGTAACTTATCCTCGAGTTAATAAATATATGAAATAAAAATAATTTTCGGAAATTCATTTGAAAAGTTGCTTTTTGTTGAATAAAATGTTACAATAGGATGTATATTAATAAAAGTATTGTAAAAAGACTAGTAATAAGTGAGTTTTATGTAGAGAGGCTATGGTTGGTGAAAATAGTTTAAAATTGCTTGTGAATCCACTTTTTGAAACTTTTCGTGAGGAGCGAAACCGATTGCTTGGTTATCAGCAAATAAGATGTTTATGGATTTTCATGAATAATTAAGGTGGTACCGTGAGATTATTGACTCGCCCTTATATACAATAAGGAGCGAGTTTTTTGTTTTTTATTTATGTTTCATTTATTGTATTTCATGAAAATCTTAAAAAATGAAAAGAAAGGTAGGTTTTTATAAAAAAAAAAAAAAAATTGGTAGAGTGTA
>CALXQF010000040.1 GCA_944390505.1 uncultured Clostridia bacterium
AGAATATGATAAAAAAATTAGTTAGCTGACAAATTGGACCAAAGGGGACTGTCCCCTTTGGTCCTTTTTAATGGCCCTATTTCAACTTAATGGATAACAATTTACTAATACCATTTTCCTCCATAGTTACGCCATAAACGCTATCTGCTACTTCCATTGTACCTTTTCTGTGGGTAATAACTAAAAATTGTGTTCCTTTGCAGAATTTCTTTAAGTATTCTGCAAAACGATATACATTGACATCATCTAGTGCTGCTTCAATCTCGTCTAAAATACAGAATGGTGCTGGATTGATTTTTAAAATAGCAAATAATAATGCAATTGCAGTAAATGCTTTTTCTCCTCCTGAAAGTAGCATCATATTTTGTAGTTTTTTTCCTGGTGGCTGTACTCGTATATCAATTCCACATTCTAAAATATTGTCTTCATCTTCTAAAATGAGTTCTGCCTTTCCTCCATTAAATAATTCTATAAATACTTCATTAAAGTTTTTGTTAATCATTTCAAATTTTTCTTTAAATTGGGTTTTCATGGTTTCTGTCATATCATTAATGACTTTTCTTAGTTTAGCTACTGTATTTTCTAAATCTAATCTTTGTTCTGACATGAAATCATATCTTTCTTTTGTTTTTTTGTATTCTTCTATACTGTCTATGTTAATACTTCCCAAGTCTTTAATTTGATTACGTAACTGATTTACCTGCTTTTGCGCATTTGCAATATTATTTGGTTTTTGATAACCTTCTACATTGTTAGGTGTTAATTCGTATTCATCCCATAATTTATCTGTCACATCTTGAATATCTTGCTCTAGTTTTGATTTTTTGACATCTAGTTTTACAATTTGTTCTTTTAGTCCTTCTAGAACATTAAATTGACTAGATACTTCATTTTCTGTTTTGGCTAGCATTTCATTTTTGCTTGTTCTTTCTTGTTTTAATTCTTCCACTTTGGTAGAACTTTGACTAACCTCTTTTTTAATTTGTTCTATCTGTTCTTCTAAACCTATAATATTGCTTTCTAATTGTTGATTATCAGCTAGCAACTCTTGAATGGTTTTTTCTTTATTTTCTCTACTTTTTTCTTGATTTTCAATATCTTGCCCAATTCTTTGTACCATTTCATCAATAGAAGTTTCACTCTCATCAAAAGAGCTAACAGAAATTTTTAAATTAGTAATATCAAAATTTAAATCATCAATATATTTTTGGTTGTCTTTATTGTTAATTGCAAATTGCTCTATTACTTGGTTTAATTCTGCAATTTCTTTTGTTAATTGTTCAATCTCTAGCTGTTTTTGCTCTTTTTGTTTTCTATTTTCCTCCATTTGCTCTTGAATATGAGAAACTTCTTCTCTTAATTTTGTAAGTCTTCCTTCTAATTTTGCAATATTTTCATCAATTGCTACTACTTTTTGCTTTTCTGTTGCATAGGTAATCTCTATTTCTTGTAATTCTTTTTCTAGTTTAGCGGTTTCTTCAATATTATCACTAATAGAATTTGCATAATTTTTCTTTTCTTCATTTTTTTGTGCAATTTGCTTTTCTAGCTTTTTCAATTCTTTTTCTAGTTCTTCAATTTCTCTACTTCTACCTAATATATTAACTGTTTTGGTTGCAACACTACCACCAGAAATAGAACCAGAACTATTAATGATATCTCCTTGTAATGTAACAATACGGAAAGAATATTTGTCTTTTTTAGCTAGATTAATAGCTGTATCCATATCTTTCACTACTACTGTTCTACCTAATAAGTTTTCTACAATATCTGCATATTTTTTATCACATTCAATTAAATCAGATGCAATACCAATCACTCCATCTAATTTGGTTATTTTGTCCAATTTTTTTCCATGAATAGAGCTAACTGGCAAAAAGGATGCTCTACCTAATTGGTTTGTTCTTAAATATTCAATTAGTTTCTTGGCATCTTGCTCTGTATCAGTAACAATATTTTGTAAGGTTTGACCTAAACACATTTCAATTGCAGTTTCATATTCTTTTTTTACTGAAATTAAATTAGCAAGTACGCCATGAATTCCCTTTTTTAAATCTTGATTTTTATCACATGCTAGTAATAAAGATTTGACAGTTTTGCTATATCCTTCTTTTTCCTTTTCTGTTTCTACTAAAAATTGATGTCTTGCTTGTTTCATTCTTTGCTGATAAGCTAATTTGTTGACTTCATCTTCATACTCTTTTAGTTTTTTCATATTTTCTTCTTTTGTTTTTAAACTTTTTTGTAAATTGCTATCAGCAGTATTTCTTTTGGATTCTATTTCATAAAAACCTTTGGCTATTTCTTGCTTATTTCCCCTGGTTAAATCTAATTCGGAAATAGTAGAGTCTATCTCATTTTTTAATTGTTTTTTTCTTTTTTCTAAATTTTCAAAATTAGCATCTTGCATCCCTATTTCACTAGTTAGGCTATATCTTTTATCTGTGTTTTGCTCTACAGCTTGCTTTTTGCCCTCTATTTCTAATTCTTTGTCTGATAATTTTTTTGTTAATTCTGCTAATTCTGCTTCTTTTTGTTCCAATTCTTTTGTAAATTTTTCTTTATTAGATGTTAAATTGGTTTTCTTTTCTAGCTTTTGTGTTTGTTCTTCTTGGAGTTCTATTATTCTCTGTTTGATTTCTTCTATCTCATTTTCCAGTCTTTGTTTGTTATTTTGATTGTTTTGAATTCTTTCTCTGGCAATTCCTATTTCTGAATGGATCTTCTCTATTTGATTGGTACTTTCAAACCCAAGATTTTGCATAGATTCAATTTGACTGGTAATATCATCAATGCATTGTCTTAAATCCTCTTTTTTAGATTGTAGACTCTGCATTTTTTCATCTTCTGCCTCTTTTTGAGAAGTTAAAATCTCTTCATCTTTTAATAACTGCTCTAATCTTTCTTTATAGGTTTGAATGTTGTATACAAAAAGTCCCACTTCTACTGATTTTAGTTCTTCTCTTAAGTCTAAAAACTGTTTTGCTTTATCTGCTTGTAATTTTAATGGCTCTATATTGGTTTCAATTTCAGATAAAATATCATTAATTCGAAGCAAATTGAGCTTCGTTTGCTCTAACTTTTTTTCAGATTCTTGTTTTCTTGTTCTATATTTTACAATTCCTGCTGCTTCTTCAAAAATGTGTCTTCTATCTTCTGATTTATTACTTAAAATCTCATCTATTTTTCCTTGCCCTATAATACTGTAACCATCTTTTCCAATTCCTGTGTCCATAAATAATTCTAATATATCTTTTAAACGACAAGGAGTTTTATTGATAAAGTAGCCTGTTTCTCCACTACGATATAGCTTTCTTGTTACCGTTACTTCTGTATATTCGATAGGAAGTTTTCCATCCATGTTATCAATCACAATAGAAACTTCTGCAAAACCTAATGATTTTCTGGCTTGGGTTCCAGCAAAAATAACATCTTCTGATTTTGCTCCTCTTAAAGATTTCATGCTTTGCTCTCCAAGTACCCAACGAATGGCATCTGAAATATTGCTTTTTCCAGAACCATTTGGTCCAATGACAGAAGTAATTCCTGGTTTAAATTCTAATATGGTTTTATCTGCAAAAGATTTAAATCCTTGCATTTCTATTCTTTTTAAATACATTTTATTTCCACCTATTTAGTTTCATTTTTTATCATATTTAATATGAGGGTGTATCATGCGGTGTGCATAAGTAACACACTGTATGATACACCCTTTAAAGTATATCCTTGATTTAATAAAAAGTCAATGAGATTGGTATGATTTTGCTAGGTGCCTAAGGTATATGGACTAGTTTCTGTTCCATTTCCTCCTGTTACCTTGATATTGGTTTTTAATGTAAAAATAGGTATAAGATATGCCTGACCATTCCAACACTGAGAATAACTGTCATCACCAGTAGTAAATAGAACTTGACTTGATAGATTACCTCCGTAACTACATCTAATTCCAAACTCACGATAAGTAATATCTACTTCAACTTCACGAGAACATAGCCAATAAGAAAAATTATAATTTATTCCTAAATCCCTAATTCTATTGCAATCCGTCACATAGTTTGTATCTCCATCTCTAAATTTATCATTTAAACTGCTACCCCACTCATAATAAAGAAAATCACTTTGTGAATTTTTATTATTTGGTACACTTCCTACACATCTTGCATCAGTTGCATAGTTCGTATTTAAGTATGCTTGTGCTTTTGAATTTAAAATATTAATTGCGTTATTGTAATCCTCCATTGCAGTATCAAATCTAGAAGAATGTCCAAAATAAACATATTCAACTCCATCAGTTGTTATAATCTGTGTTCCATATGCTGAACTGTTATCATATAGCACAATACATTTTCTTGTTGTTGTTTGAATCTTTCAATATTGTCCAACCCATTTGTATAATGTTGCACTTCCTATGCCATATTCACGCACAATATTGGCTGCTGTTGTTGTATGGCTTTCATACAACTCAACTATCATCTTTTTAAAATCCTCATCATAACTTTTATTTTTTGCCATCTTGAACACTCCTTTCTAGCGTACAAAACAATTATATCATCTCTACGCTTTCGTGTCCAAAATCTATCTTAACACCAACTTACTGTTACATAAGCTTTTATCTCTTGTTTATTATTTTTATAAAATATAGGTGTGTGTGTACTTCCACAATGGTTTGACGATTCATCTGTGTTTTTCTCCTCTTTACTTTCTTTTGTTTTGTTAATTTATATTTACTATATACGCTTCTATCTTACCATTTTCTTTTTGTTTTTTCAACAACTTTTTTCTAAAATTTCGTCGCTAGCTTTTTGGTATAATCGTAAATAAGTGCTTATGGTTTTAGAGCTGTAATTGGTAATACATAAATTCCATCCGGTCTTTTTATAACTGCATCATATAATCCACAAATTACACACATAAATTTTGGTTTTACTTCTGCTAACTCATAAAACCTTTTTAAACTTGCTACTGCTTCTTCTTCTTTATTAGAACCTAATTTTATTTCTATTGCACCATATTCTCCATCTGCAATTTCTATTATACTATCGACCTCTATTCCCGTATCGTTCTCTCTATAATGATACAATTTAGCCCCTATCACTTCTGCATATATTTTTAAATCTCTTTCACATAATGCTTCAAAATATAATCCCATAGTTTCTAAATCATTTATCAATTTTTCTGGTGTAATATTTAAAACTGCACATCCTAATGATGGGTCTACAAAATGCCTTTTTGGATTTTTCCCTACATTTAATCTTGAACGTATTTTATACATAAAAGAGTTTTGATTTTCAATTAAATGTAATCTATTTAATACATTTAAATAATCTGTAACTGTATTTCTACTTATAGATAAATCTTCTTGTGTGATATTATCTTCAATATCTTTTATTAATACATTATTTGCTGAAATAGTACTTTCATTTCTTGCAAGAGACCTCAATAGCATTTCCATTTTTCCTCTGTCTCTTTTTACTCCATCTACTTCTATAATATCTTTATCTAATACTGCTTCAATATAACTTCTAGTTATTTTCATAGCATCTTCCGCACTTATATTAATTGCCTCTGGCCATCCTCCTCTTACAATTAGTTCTGCAAGTTTTTTTAATTCTACCTTTTTTACTAGCTTATTGGTTACTTTATTTTCAAATAAATTTTTTAAAGAAACCTCTCCACTAGAATCACCCGACTCATACAAAGACATCGTATACATATTCATTTTGCAAATTCTTCCTGCACCTGAATGGTGTATTTTATCACTCACAGGTACACTAGAACCTGTTAAAATGTATTTACCCTTTTCATTATCTTGGTCACATTTAAATCTTACTGCATCCCATATTGCCGGTACTTCTTGCCATTCATCAATCAGTTCTGGCTTATCTTTATCTAATATTAAATTTACATCCATTTCTGCTAAATGTTTTTCTCTAAAGTTATCTGCTGTATTATTTAAATATGTAACACTATTTGAGTGATTTAAAGCTGTCCAAGTTTTTCCGCACCATTTTGGTCCTTCAATACTAATTGCACCAAAAATTTTTAAATTTTCTTCTATTGCTTTATCTATTAATCTTGGTAAATAGCCTTTTTTAGTTAGCTTCATTCCTTTCACCTCTTGTTTAAATATAACATATTTTTTTATTTTTTTCAATGTTTATTGTGCAATTTTTGAGTATTTTATTGTGCAGTTTTTGAGTATTTTATTGTGCTCTTTTTATTCATAACATTAATAATCCAAGAACTAAAACTAATGTTGCTATCGAAATTGATAACTTTGAATATTCTGACATGATTGCTTCTATCTCTGATATTGAGCCTTTTTTCTCTAAGTCTATTATTTTCAACAGCGTTAGAATTACTAGCTTTAAATTTCAAACGAAACTTGTTGTTAGCAAGACTGATTCTCATAATGAATCTTTCTTCATTTTTAGGTTCTGATTGTTCTAAAAACAAAAATCATTTTTATGCTTTACGATGTATAGTCTTTTCTTTTAGATACCATTTTTTGTCATTTATGGTGGTGTTTTTTATCATGCAATTTTTTCACCAAATTTAGAACATTTATTAAAATTTCATTACTAAATTTAGAAAGTAGCACAATGTTGACATAATTTCGTCATTTTTGTGCTACTTTTCTCATATCTTTTTCGATTGTTAGACGCTATTTTGTACTTTGTATCTATTGCTACTCTAGTGTGTATTAAAAGTACCGAGTATTAGGTTAATCGGATATCAGCCGTATGATTTTGCTATGTCCCTAATGTATATGGACTAGTTTCTGTTCCATTTCCTCCTGTGACTTTTACAGTTTCTTTTAAATCAAAAATTGGTCGAAGTCCACAAGTGAAAGCTCGCGATCTGGTACCAAAATCTGGTAATTGCTCATATATTGGTACCATGCTATAAGTTCCATCACTTTCTACATAGTATAAATTAAAATAATACCATCCTACTGTCATTTGTGAACCATAATTACTAATCCAATATTTTTCTCCTATGTTTTGTTTATTTAAACTTTCTAATTTATTTAAGTCATTATTATCGTCATCTATGAGGTATTTAAAATCTGGTACACTTCCTACGCATCTTGCTGAATTTGAATAATTAGAATTCCCATAGTTTTTCGCCTCCAAATCAATATTCCATGGATACTGTTGATGTGACGTATAAGCTTCTGAAGGATTGTCACTTCCATATGTTATATTTTTTACAGTTCCAACTGTTATAATCTGTGTTCCATATGCTGAACTGTTATCATATAGCACAATACATTTTCTTGTTGTTCCATTTTTGTCCACATAGTTTACCCAGTCTCCTTCTTCTAATACGCTTTCTACCGTTGGGTAATCTATTTTCTGTGTTACCGCACTACTTGTTTTTGTATTTCCTGCTCTATCTGTTACAATTACTCTTAAATAATAAGTTGTTCCTGCTGTTAGTCCTGTATAGTTGTATGCATAACTTGTCGCTGTACTTGGTACTGTATTATCTTTATATACTACCTGTGTTTTTGCTGTTGATACATTTCCTGCTTTATCTGTTGTTGTTACTTTGATATCATAGCTTGTTGTTTGGTTTAATTTATTGAAAGTGTAACTTGTATTAGTTCCTGTATAGCTTGCTGTTGTTGGATAATTGGTAGTGCTACTTGTTTTGATATAGTAACTATAACTAATACTACTTGGCATTCCCCATTGGCTATCACTGCTACTTACGCTTACTGCTATACTTTTGGTTGTTACTGTTCCTTTTGTAATTGTTACTGTTGGCTCTATCCCGTCTTTTATTTTAAAACTACTCTCTTTACTTACATTTGTTCCATCACTAATTGCTACATATACTATATCTTCATGATTTAGTCCGCTAATTCCTTCTTCTGGATATTCTAGCCACTCTCCATCTATATCTCCTATTTGATATACTATATAGATTCCTTCTGCAGTTTCTGTGGTTTCTAATTTTAGTGTCGCTGTTCCATTATTCCATTCTGGATCTCCTACTTGACTTATCGTTCCTTCTGCCAATTCCCCTGTTAATTGATTAATTACTTTTTCTGTACTTCCATTATCATCTGTTACTACTACTTTAATATTGTACACTACATTCTGCTCTAATTTCTTGAAATCTGCTGTTAATTCTGTTACATTTTCTTTTAAATCTTTATAACTTTCTTCCGATTCTCCATCTTTTTTATAATAGTAACTTAATTTTACTTCTCCTTCTGACCTTGTTATTGTTACTTCTACATGAATACTACTACTTGTTCCACTAGAGCTAATTTCTCCTATTCTTGGTGGTAGGTTATCTCCTTTTACAATATCCCCTATTTCTACTGTTCCATCTTCTTTGACAATGATTTCTACTACATATCCTTCATTTGAGGTTACTTCATAGATATCTGTTCCTTCACGGTTGTAAATATCTTCATCTGGGTTATCTATGATATCTGCGTCTACAAATTTATCCCATAATCTATCTAGTGTTCCTATTGTTTCATCTCCTGTTGTATTAGGTATTTTTTTCCATTTCCCAGTCTAATATAATTGTTGAAATTTGGTCTCTTAATGCTCCTATTTTATACGCATCTTCTGATTGTTGAGCTTTATTTAAGATTCCTGTATCTCCAAATAACAAATTTAGAGTTATTCCTGCTAATATAAGCAATACTACTAGGGTCCTAATATTCCGTTATGACTATTCTTTTAATTTAGCTTACATTTTCTAATCTATTTTCTAATTTTCTCATATTTAAAATATTGAATTTATAATATATTGTTATTTCTTTATTTTCTGATATTTCTATCTTGTCTACTAAAGATACAAGCATTGTTCTTGTTATTTCTTTCATATTTACAAAGTCTTTTACAAGTTTATTTATATCTACTGATGAATCTTCTTTTTCTTCCATTGCTTTTAATTGTTTTATTCTTTCTTCTGTGTCTTTTCTTGTTTCTATTTGTCTTGCATATATTCTTGTAAAATCTTCTTCTTCAAAAAGTCCACTATACTTATCTTCAAATAACTTGTCTATCTTCTTGTTTATATCTTTAATTTTCTTTTCTAAAATAAGAATTTCATTTTTAACATTGTACTTATTTTTCATTATCTTGTCTTTTGATGTATTTGCTAGATTACTATATTTTTCTTCATCTAAAAACTCTTTACATCTACTTTTTATTTGTTCTATTACAAAATCTGTTACTTTTTCTAGGTTATTACTGTGTGGTG
>CALXQF010000041.1 GCA_944390505.1 uncultured Clostridia bacterium
GTGTATGATGCAATGTACAATTATGATTTAAATAAATTTACAGTGCATGATAATAGTGCATCTAATAAAAGAGTAGTAGCAGCAATTAAGCAAATTATCACAGCAGCAAGAAGTTCAACGGATACTAAAATTGCAGCTACATTAAAAATTAAAACAGATGATACCAAATGGGAAGTAGACCCACTAGATTCTCAATATGCTAGTAAAACTTATTATGTAGAAGCTTCAGCAGCCAATGAAAGTTATGAAATATCTATTAGTGGAGAAAATAGCAACAGATGGAAAATTACAGATGAAAATAACCAAGAAAAAACGAAATTTGCTACCAATGAAAAATTTAAGATATTATTGCCTATTGCAGACTTAGAAGAAGAAGGAGAGTTTCAAATTCATGCTTCCTCTAATTTAAAAACAATGCCTATTTTATATGGAGAAACCCCAAACCCAGACTGGCAAAATTTTGCAGTTACAGCTGGTAGCTATGAAATGGCAGATACAACCCTAAAGCAAAAATATCAAGAAAATAAAACAAAAATAGAAATTATCAAGCAAGATGGAGATACACAAAAACCATTAGCAAATGCAATATTTCGTCTATTAGATGAAAATAAACAAATTCTTTATTCAGACTTAACAACAGATGAAAATGGCATATCTAATATTGATTATTTAATACCAGGAACTTATTATCTAGAAGAAATTCAGGCTCCAAATGGATATTATGGATATGATGAATTAATTGAAGTAAAAATAGGATTACAAGAAAAAGTCGTTATTACAGTAGACAATTATGAGGAATTAGAAGAAAAACCATCTGATGAACCTCCTACAGAATATGAAATATCTGCTGGGAAAAAATTACCACAGACAGGAATGTAAACAAGAAATAACTTAGTAGAAATAAATTAAAATAAAATGGAAAAAAGGTGAAAAAACATTGTAAATTTCGTTCATTTATTTGACATTACATTAGATTGAATATATAATAAATGGCATAAGTATAAACTTATGCAACCTATTATATGGAAGGGAAAAAACATGTTTTTACAAATTACCTTTTTAATTATTTTAATTCTACTAAATGCATATTTCGCAGCAACCGAAATTGCTTTTATTTCTTTAAATGATGCTAAAATTGAAAAACAGGCAAAAGAAGGCAATAAAAAGGCAAAACAAATTCAGAAAATGTTAAAAAATCCAAGTAAATTTTTGGCAACTATTCAAATTGGAATTACCTTAGCAGGTTTCTTATCAAGTGCTTTTGCATCAGATACATTTGCAGATATGCTAGCCCCTGCTTTAGCAAATGCTATGCCATTTTTTAGTATTTCTGTATGGAAAACAATTTCTATTGTAGTAATCACTTTAATTTTGTCTTTCTTTACACTAGTTTTTGGTGAATTAGTTCCAAAAAGATTAGCAATGAAATATTATGAAAAAATCTCTTATGCAACCATAGGGGTTATTAGAGGAATTTCATTATTTACTGCTCCTTTTGTAAAATTATTAACTTGGTCAACAAATATTGTTTCCAAAATTTTTGGAGTTAGTGAGCAAGAAGAAGAAATTGTGACAGAAGAAGAAATCAAAATGATGGTAGATCAAGGAGAAGAAAAAGGATCGATTGAAGAAACAGAAAGAGAGCTAATTAATAATGTATTTGCTCTTAATGATATAGTAGCATCTGAAATAATGGTATACCGTACAGACATCTATGCAATTGAAGCAAATCAGAACTTATATGATATTTTAGATGAGATTGATGAGTATAAGTATAGTAGAATTCCAGTATACGAAGATACTATAGATGATATCATAGGAATTTTATTTCTAAAAGATATTTTGAAATCAGTAAGTGCAAGAAAAGAAATTAAAATAAAAGATATTATGAGGGATGCTTATTTCGTTCCAGAATCAAAGCCAATTGATGAAATTTTTAAAGAATTGCAAACT
Organism: uncultured Clostridia bacterium; assembly: GCA_944390505.1. Classification (GTDB taxonomy): domain Bacteria; phylum Bacillota; class Clostridia; order TANB77; family CAG-508; genus CAG-273. Next base: position 1,954 of record CALXQF010000041.1, read on the forward strand.
AATAAAAAGCAAATGGCAATTGTAGTAGATGAGTATGGAGGAACAGCAGGACTTCTTACGATGGAAGATATATTAGAAGAACTAGTAGGAAATATTTTTGACGAATATGATGAAGTAGAAGACGAGTATAAAAAAATAGATGAAAATACCTATTTAGTAGAAGGTAGTCTTAGCTTATATGAATTAAAGAAAATTCTAAAAGTAGAACTTCCAGAAGGAGATTATGAAACTTTATCAGGCTATTTAATAGAAAAATTGGGAAGACTTCCAGAAGAAAATGAGCATCCTATTATTGAAGATGAAAATCTAACTTACCGAATAGAACAATATGAAGATAAAAGAATTCAGTGGGTTAAAATCTGTAAAAACAACCAGGAGAAAAAGGAAGAAGATAGTCAAGAAAATGATGAGCAAAAAGAAGATTCATAATGAAAAATCATAGAAGTAGCAGTAATAAAAGGTGACAAAAATGAGAAAAAGAATGATGAAAGAAAAATGACAAAAAAGAATAGGTGGTAGATGTTGTAAAATGAAAAAAAATTTAAAATGGATTATATTAGGAATAATATTAGTAATAGTAGTTGCTATTGGTATTATTGTGATAATAAATGAAGTACAGTTTCATTATGAAGTAGAAGAAATTTCAGAATATAATTATTTTGTACTGATTCAAGAAAACAAATATGGTGTTGTTGACAAAAATGGAAATGTAATTATAGAACCAAACTATATGGCAGTGCAAATTCCAAATCCATCAAAGCCTATCTTTATTTGTGTAAATTCCTATAATAAGGACACAAATCAATATGATACGATTGTTTATAATGAGAAAAAAGAAGAATTGTTATCTGAATATGAAAGTATACAAGCTCTCTCAATAGATACTGATATAGAGTCTAATCCATACGAAAAAAGTGTAGTAAAGTATAGCCAAGATGGAAAATATGGATTACTTAACTTAGAAGGTAAAAAAATTACAGAACCTATTTATGATGATATTAGTAGTGTAAACTATAAAGAAGGAACTTTTACTGTTAAGCAAGATGGTAAAGTTGGAGTCATTAATATGAAGGGAAAAGTAATTATTCCATGTGAATATGAAACAATTACATCAGACAACTACTACAATGAAGCTGATAATAATAAAACTACAGGATTTATCGTGAGTAAAAAAACAGATCAGGGATATCGTTATGGATATATTAATTATAGAGGACGTGTTATATTAGATACAGAGTATACAGAATTAGAAAGAGTAACAGAGATTCAAGATCAAGATGAAATTTATTTAATTGCCTTTCAAGATGGACAAGCAGGATTGTTAAAAAACAAGGATGTAATACTTAATTTTGAATATGAAGATATACAATATAGTGCATTAAATGATTTCTTTATTGTTCAACGTAATGGAAAACAAGGTGTAGTAACAAAAAGCGGAGAAACGATTTTAAATACAGAATATGACAGCATTTTATATGGTGGAATCTACTTAAATGCCATCAAAGACAACCAAACATTAATATTTGATTTACAAGGAAATCAAATAGAAACTAGCAACATAAGTGTTACTCCAACTAACAATCCAAACTATTATATTGCAGTTAACCAAGATGATATTTATACAGTTATTGATGCAGAGGGAAATGTACTAATAGATAATAATTATGCTTATATTGAATATGTAACAGGAGATTATTTTATTGTAGCGAAAAATGGTAAAAATGGAATTATTGATGGTACAGGAAAAAATGTAGTTAGCCTAAAGTATACTAGTATTTTTAGACTAAATGATACTAATTTATTACAAGCGGAAATTAGTCAAACTAATACAATAGAGCTATATAATTTACAAATGGAACAAATCGCTAGTATGGATGAGGCTATTATTAGGGAATATAATGTATCAAGCAATAACGACCAGAGATACATAATGCTAGCTTCTGATAGTGATTTTGCTTATTATGATGTAAATGGTAATCAATTACAAGCAAAAGATATATTAAAAAATAATACGCTATTTGCAAGAAAAATTAATGACCAGTGGGGTTTTGTTGATAGCAATGGAAATTTAAAAGTACAAAATGAATACGAAATGGTGACAGATTTTAATGAATATGGTTTTGCAGGAATCAAAAAAGATGGAAAATGGGGAGTAATCAATCAAGAGGGAATTGTCATTCAAGAACCTATTTATATACTAGATTGGATACAACCAACTTTTTTAGGAAAATATTATCGAATTAATGCTTGGTATGGAGATGCAAGATACAGTAATGATATTTTAGAAGAGACAAACAATGAATAAGCTATACAAAATGAATATCCTAAATATAATTGCATTTACCTTTTCATTGGTAAATGCAATTATATTTCATAACAAATAGATAATAGAAAAGAGGAATTGATATGTATCAAAAATTTGGGATTAGTAATCAAGTAATAGAATTAGCCAATAAAGCAGAACAATCTGTGCAAGAACAGTTCAAAAAAATAGATCAATTGTGTGAAATCAATAGTTTAAAAGTGTTAAATGCATTTCAAAAATATCATGTTTCAGATATGCATTTTAATAGTACAACAGGTTATGGTTATTCAGATATTGGAAGAGATACCATTGAAAAAATATTTGCAGAAGTATTGCAAACAGAAGATAGTTTAGTAAGAGGACAATTTATTTCAGGGACTCATGCATTAACTGTTGCTCTTTTTGCTTTCTTACGCCCAAATGATATTTTTTTAAGTATCAGTGGAAAACCATATGACACTTTAGATGAAGTAATCGGTATTGTGGATAATCCAAGTTCTTTGAAATCGTATGGAGTAAAATATGAACAAATTGATATGATAAACAATGACTTTGATTATAAAAAAATTGAAGAAAGAGTTGCTAAAAATGATATTAAGTTAATTGAAATTCAAAGATCAAGAGGCTACAGTTTAAGAGAAAGTATTACATTAGATAAAATAGAAAAAGTAATTCAAGCTATTAGAAAAGTAAATCAGTCTGTTATTATTATGGTAGATAACTGTTATGGAGAAATGGTAAATTTAATAGAACCAAGTCAAATAGGAGTCGATGTAATAGTAGGTTCTTTAATTAAAAATTTGGGTGGTGGAATTGCACCAAATGGAGCCTATATTGCAGGAAAGAAAGAATTAGTACAACTAGCAGCAGAAAGACTAACAGCACCTGGGTTAGGAAAAGAGGTAGGACCAACTTTAGGAATAAACAAATCAATTTTACAAGGATTGTATTTTGCTCCACATGTAGTAGCAAGTAGTTTAAAAACAGCTATTTTTGCAAGCAAATTATTAGAAGATTTAGGATACGAAGCTAATCCAACTTATCATCAAGAAAGAACAGATGTTGTACAAACCATTACTTTTGGAGATAGAGACAAGTTAATTAGGTTTTGCCAAGGAATACAGATGGGGTCTCCAATAGATAGTGATGCAATTCCAGAACCATGGGATATGCCAGGATATACAGACCAAGTTATTATGGCCGCAGGAGCTTTCACACAAGGCTCTTCCATAGAACTTTCTTGCGATGCACCAATCCGAAAGCCATATATGGCATTTTTACAAGGTGGACTTACTTATGAATATGGCAAATTGGGTGTTATGAAGGCTACACAAAGATTAATAGAGGGTTATTAGATAATGATTTCAGGGTCGCTTACCCGGACTGTACTTTTATAATATATATAGTTTGAATGTTACTAAATAATGATTTTAATAAATAAATGAAATTCAAACTCTATATATTGCAACGTTTGACCTTGGTGTCGCAATTTTCAATTAAGCAAAAAATAGGAGAAAAATTAAAAAATGAAAGTAATTGTAATTGGTGGTGGACCAGCTGGAATGATGGCAGCAATTCATGCTGCCCAAGTAGGAAATCATGTTATATTATTAGAAAAAATGGAGTCTTTAGGAAAAAAATTATTAATTACTGGAAAAGGAAGGTGTAACATTACCAGTTCACTTCCTATAGAAGATTTTATTGTTAACACACCGGGTAATGGTAATTTTTTATATAGTAGTTTTCATCAATTCACAAATCGAGATATGATAGCTTTTTTACAAGAGCAAGGCCTAAATGTAAAAGAAGAAAGAGGACATCGCATTTTTCCTATTACAGATCAAGCGAAAGATGTTTTACAAATTTTCTTGAAACTATTAAAAAAATACCATGTAGAAATTCAAACAAATACCAATGTGGAAGAGATATGTGTTCAAAATAAAGAAGAGGAAAATAAAAAGCTATTAAGTACAGAAAAACAAGGGAAAAAACAGCAAGCACAAAAAGTAGACGATAGAAAACAAGAAAAAAATCAAATAGTAGGTGTAAAATGTACTAAAAATGGAAAAGAACAAAAATTATTGGCTGATAAAGTTATTTTAGCTACTGGAGGAAAAAGTTATCCTGTTACAGGTTCAACAGGAGATGGATATACAATGGCAAAAGCATTGGGTCATACAATTATAGATTTAAAACCATCACTTGTACCACTAACAGTGGATAAACATTGTTTACCAATATGCAAACAATTACAAGGTTTAAGTTTGAAAAATGTAGCCATTCAACTGCTCAATCAAGACAATCATCAGATAATTTATCAAGACTTTGGTGAGATGTTATTTACACACTGGGGCGTTTCAGGTCCTATTATTTTAAGTTCTTCAGCACATTTAATCCGTTATAAAAATGTTACACAATTGTTAAAGTCTGGCAAAATATGTCTCCAAATCGATTTAAAACCAGCGTTATCAGAAGAAAAACTAGAAGAAAGAATTATTAGAGATTTTAGTCAGCAAAAAAATAAAGAGTTTAAAAATAGTTTAGACCATTTACTACCTAAAAAAATGATTCCTGTTATCATTCAGATATCTAACATTGATGGCACAAAAAAAGTAAATTCTATTACAAAACAGGAGAGAGAAAAGTTGGTATATTTATTGAAACATGTTTCTCTAACTTTAAATGGATTTAGACCAATAGAAGAAGCAATTATCACTTCTGGGGGAGTTTCTATTAAAGAAATTAATCCAAAGACAATGGAATCAAAATTGGTAAAAGGTTTATACTTTGCAGGAGAAATAATTGATGTAGATGCTTATACAGGAGGTTTTAATTTACAAATTGCCTATTCTACAGGTTATGTAGCAGGTCAATAAGGTTGTAAATATAAATTCTATCATAATTTGATAAAAACTATAATAAAAGTAATCATTATAGAGATATAAAAAAGTAATAAAGGATATTTGGTAACAGAACAAACCAGATATGTAGCTAAAAAGGAATGGGTGTAATAGTGAAAACGATTCAAGAAAATGTAGGTACACAAATTGTAGAAAAAAAATCTAAATTTATTGCTGATCTTTTTTATGTCACTTCAGAGGAAGAAGCAAAGGAAAAATTGGAAGAAATTAGAAAGAAATATTATGATGCAAAACATCATTGTTATGCTTATAGAGTTATTGATGAGAACCGTATTATAGAAAGAGCAAGTGATGACGGAGAGCCAGCAGGAACTGCAGGTGCTCCAATCCTTCATTTATTGAACAAATTAGAATTAACAAATGTTTTACTCGTGGTTACTAGATACTTTGGAGGAATTTTATTAGGAACTGGAGGATTAATACGTGCTTATACACAAGCTTCACAATTAGCCATTGAAAATGCACAAATGGTAGAAGTAGTAAAACGGATATGAACTAGAATTTCGATTAACTTATCAAGATTTCCCAAATTTTCAATACTACTGTCAAAAAAATGGAATTACTATTAGCAATCATGAGTTTGACCAAGAAGTATGCTGTAAAATTGAAGTCTCTGCACAGGAAAAAGAAAAAATCTTGCATGAAATAGAAAAAAGAAACATCAATATACAAAATATGGAAATTAAAAACGAAAAATATATGAAAAGAAATCACGAAAAAATCAAGTAAAATGAAGAATTATAAAAATAAATGGAAAAAAATTCCAAAAAAGCATTGCAAAAAAATAAAAATAATATTATAATGCCAATAGTAAAGATTGTAAAATATTTACAAATTTTAAGAAATAGGGGGAAAAAAGAGTGAGTGAAAAAATCACAGTATTAGTAGCGGATGATAACAATGATTTTACTTTAACATTATCTAGTTATTTGAAAAAAGAAGAAGAAATAGAAATCATTGGTATTGCCAAAGATGGAAATGAAGCTTATCAAATGGCGATGGAATTAAAACCAGACATTCTTTTACTTGACATTATAATGCCACATTTGGATGGATTAGGAGTATTAGAAAAACTGCATGAAGCGGAGGGAGATAAAAAACCATTATGTATTATTTTATCTGCGGTAGGACAAGATAAAATAACACAAAGAGCAATTGCTTTAGGTGCACAATATTATATTGTGAAACCATTTGATATTAATGTTTTAGTAAGAAGAATGAAGGAATTAAAAAATTATCAACCGTTACAACCTAAAGGAGGAGTAATTAATAGGGAAATAAAAGGACAATACATAGATATTTCACCAGAGGCTAAAAAGAGCCACGAAAATTTAGAAGCACTTGTTACTAATATTATTCATGAGGTAGGCGTTCCTGCACATATCAAAGGATATCAATACTTGCGTGAAGCAATTATGATGGTAGTGCAAGATACAGATGTAATTAATCAAATTACAAAACAACTTTACCCAGACATAGCAGGAAAATATCATACAACTCCTTCTCGTGTAGAGCGTGCCATTCGACATGCAATAGAAGTTGCATGGGGAAGAGGACAAACAGAAACTGTAGAAAGTATCTTTGGTTATACAGTATCAGCTGCTAAAGGAAAACCCACTAATTCAGAATTTATAGCAATGATAGCTGATAAATTGAGGCTTGAATTAAAGAGTGCGTAATAAATTATAAAAAAATACTTCCTTATATTTATTTATGGAGAATAAGTATAGGGAAGAATTTTTTTTAATAAATTGTTTTGTTTGCTAGACAAATAAGTAAATATATACTATAGTAATTAATATAGGAAATGAGAATAAGCGGAGTGTGTTGCCACCTTTTACTATTTGATGTATACATATTTATTCCACAGCTTTTAGCTCGTGAGACTGACAACTGGGGGTGGTGCTATGGTAGAAACAGCATTATTATTAATCATCAAACTACTTTTCTTTGGATTAGTAGGTGTAACTATCATAAATTTTGCCTTAGTATTCATCATCTTGTATTTACTACATAGGCAATAAAAAATAA
>CALXQF010000042.1 GCA_944390505.1 uncultured Clostridia bacterium
GGCTTCTTGACCTATCCACATCTCCTACAATTACTTGGTCTAGTGTTGCTGGGATTGTTCCTAAATCTGTTTGATTTAAGCCCATTTTCAAAATTTTAGCATATCGTTCAAAAGTGATTGTTTCATCGCCTAATACTAATACGATTTCATCTAATAAATCCATTAAAATTTGAAAACTAGTTTCGTATTCTCTTTGAATCCCCTGACTATTAAGTTCTATATTGTTTATTATTCGCTGATGTCTTTTGTCTGTATTGTTTATTTCTTGTTGATTATTTTTATTTATGCTATTTATTTCCTGTTGATTACTTTGCTGTTCATCATTTAACATATCCGTTTCTTTTAAATTTTTATTTTGGCTTTCTTCTAGTTTGTATATTTTTTCTAATAACTTTTTATCTACTTCATTTTCTATTAAAAAATAATAGATTGCACTTGTAATTTCTTTTACTGTTTTAAGACCTTGCAGTGTTTTTTTGAATTTTAATAATGGCTGTACTACTTGTTCTTTTGCATAGAGAATTTGTTTTTGTTGTTCTTCTGTTTCATCATAAAAATTCCAATCTTTTGCATACCATTTGCTTCCTTTGATGCCCCATTTTAAGCAATAATTTTCTAATATTGCAATTTTCTGTTCGTCTAAATGATAAAGTCCTGTTTTAATAAGTCCAAATATCGCTTCGTAAGACTAATTTTGTTATTAAATCTCTAATAAAGATAATATGAATTTAGCAAGTAAGTTATTACTTAAATCTTTCTTTTCATCGATAAAAACTGGTATTTGGTATTGTCTAAAAATGGCTCTACATAGACTTGCATATTGTGGAATGTTTTTTGTGATAACTGCTATTTCTTCATATCTATATCCTTTTTGAATTAGTTTTGTTATCTCTATTGCCACATGCTCTATTTCAGAATAAGGATTATTGGCTAAAAATAAAGAAATATTTTCTACTTTGTTTTCATATTTTGTATAAAATGGGCCTTCGCTATTTTCTGCTAAATGCTTTAATTCTGGGTTTTTGAATCTCTTGTTGTTTTTTATGCAAGTATTTTCTGCTTTTGGTATTATGTTTTTGTTTACTTCATCTTTTAAGCAGATCGGATTATCTATGATAACTTGTTCTTGTTTTGCAATTTCCAATATTCTTTTGGCAGTCTGTTTATTAGCATAAAAAATGTCAGTATCAGGATTAGTATTTTCTTCTAAATTATCTGTACAAATAGTGATGGTTATTTGGTGAGATAATTTCATTAGTTTTCTTAAAATTTCATATTCTTGCAAAGTAAAACCTGCAAATTCGTCAATATAAATATCATGGTTTTGAAATTGAGTTGATTCTTCCAACTGAGTCGACAAAATAGTAAGCCCATCATTTTCATCTATGTAATTGGATTGTATTTTTTCTATATAACTTTCATATAGTTTTGTAATATCTTGTAATTTTCTTTTTAAATATTCTTCTTGTGTATTGGCTATCACTTCTTCTAATTTTTCACTTGTCACCATGTGCTTTTTTAATTCTGTTAATTGTCTTGCCATCATTTCTACATTTTCATCTGACTTGCCTAAAAAAGAAAGTCTCTCTTTTTGAGTTAATAAAATATAATCAATTAGCATGGCCCTTCCAGAGCTAGATAAATGTGTTTTGGTTTTACCACCCACCTCATTTAAAATACGATAAGCCATGCGAGCAAAAGTTACTACTTCTGCTTGTATAATACTATGTGAAGGAGATGTATCTAAAAGCTTTTGTTCGGCTGTAAATGAAAATTGCTCTGGTGTAATAATCGTAATTGGGTATTTAGAATGACTTTTTATTTTTTCTTGAATTTCTTGAAAAATTGCTTCGCTTTTTCCTGTTCCAGCTGTTCCATATATAATTCGCAAACTCATTTTTCTCCTCCTCTCAGGCTTCTCTTTTCCAATAAAACAGATATTGTTGTGCAATTCCTGCTAAGTTTCCGTATTTCTCATAAGCTAATTTTTCAATTTGCTCTCTTTTTAAATTTTTCTCTTCTGGTAATTGAAAATATAGTTCATTCATTACTCTTCTTACCCATACATCTACTGGAAAAACATCTAAACATTTTAAAGTAGAAAAAAGCATAATGCAATCTGCCACTTTTGGTCCTACCCCTGGCAGAGTTAACAATATTTCTCTTATTTTTCTACTATCTGTTTCTTTGGATAACTTTTGTAAATCAACTTCTTTATTCAATACTATTTGAGTAGTTTCATATACCCTTTGGTCACGAAAACCCAAACCTAATGCCCTTAAATCTGCTATACTTGCTTTTGCCAACTGCTGTGGTGTTGGAAAAGTGTAATAGATTTTATCTTTCCACTCTATTTGGTTTCCATAGTTTTTGGATAATCTTTCAATAATTCCTTTGATTCTGGGAATATTATTATTAGCTGAAATAATGAAAGAAATAATGGTCTCCCATAAATTTTGGTTTAAAAGCCTAATTCCTTTTCCATATTGTATACTTGTTTTTAGTGGCTCATCTATTTTGCTTAAGTTTTCTTGTATTTTACGATAATCTCTATCTAAATCAAAATAGCTAGTTACTATTTCTTGTATATTTCCATCACAAATACCTTGAAAAATAATTTGTCCATTTTCCAAGGTTACATTTAATACGTTATTTTCAAAAACACCTGTGTAACTTCCGTCTGTTTCTTGATTCCATCGAAAACATTGTCCACATTCAAAAATATGCTTTGGCACAAAGGTATCTATTTGGTTCATTTGGTAGGTTTGTTCTTGCATTTTTGGTTCTCCTGAATTTTTTATTTATTTTTCTAATAACCAATCAACTACATTCTTATGAATAATTCCATCTTGTGAAAAATCAAATTTATCCATTGTAAGAACATATTTAGGATAATTATCTTCAATCCCCTTGTATGCTCCAAATTCTCTTTCTACAACAGTTTCATCTGCTAAAATATAAGCAACTTGAATATATATTTTTTCTTTTGCTCTTGTTGCAATAAAATCTATTTCTCCTTTTTCTAAATTTCCTACTTTTACATCATATCCCCTAGAAATAAGTTCATTATAGACAATATTTTCTAAATATGCTCCCAATTGTAATCGTTTTCCTGTATTCATTACCTGACCAATTCCTAGGTCTGTTAGATAGTATTTGTACTTACCTGTTAAAATTCTCTTACCTCTTACATCATATCTGTCAGCTTTGTTAATAATCATAGCTTTTGTCATATATTCTACATAATTATATAAAGTTACCTTTGAAACTTCTCTCTCCTCTTTGCTTGCTAAATAACCACATAAGCTTTCTGCCGAAAAATTTTGAGATGGAGTAGTAACAATATATTCTACTATTCTATTGAATAAGTCTAAATCCTTTATATTAAACCTAGTGATAATATCTTTTACAATAATAGAATTATAAATATCTGATAAATATGTTCTCGTTTGCATTTCATCTGTTAGCATAAATCTTTGAGGTAATCCTCCCCACATAATATAGTCATTAAATGCATCTTCTATCTCTTTTTTATCAGTTATATTTTTTAATTCACATACTTCCCCAAATGTAAATGGATAAACTTTGAAACTTACATATCTTCCTGCTAAATGAGTTGCTAACTCTCCAGAAAGTAAATCACTATTAGAACCTGTAATAAATATAGAAACATTTTTCGATGCTTTAAATGAATTAACTGCTTTTTCCCAGTTTTTGACATTTTGAATTTCATCAAAAAACAAATAATATTTATCTTCATTTACTATTTTCTCTTTTATATAATTATGCAAGTCAATATCATTTTGAATAAATGCATAATCTTCATATTCAAAATTGATATATATAATTTGTGATTCTGGTATACCCATTTTCTTTAATTCTTCTATTATCTGTAATAATATGACAGACTTTCCACATCTTCTAATTCCCATAATTACTTTAATCAAATCTTGATTATAAAATGGTCTTATTTTTGACAAATATTTTTCACGAATAATCATAATAAAATCCAACCCTTTCTTTTTTGTTCAAAGGTATACAAAGTCATGGCAACGTTTTCTTGCAAACTAACTCTTTCTTTTTATTTTATTATAATATTACTCATTTTATTTGTCAAGTTTTTGTACAGTTTACTGTACAAAAATTGTTTTTCTGATGTTTTTGTACAGTGCATTATAGGTAGGACAATTAGGGACATATATGTTTGATCCTTTCTAGTTTTTGCAAAATTTTACAGCATAAAACCAATTTAGAACCAAACATGTCTGTCCCCAATGGTCCTTTAATCTCTTTTAAACCCCTTGCCCCATGCTTCACGTGCATTACTAATGACAATAAATGCTTTTGGATCAATTTGAGTAGCAATTTTTTTAATTTGTGCAATTTCATTTCTTGATCCTACACATAAAAGCATCATTCTTTTTTCTCTTGTATACATTCCTTTGGCATAAATCGCAGTGCTTCCCCTTTGTAATTGCTTGCCAACCGCTTCTGCAATTTCTTTATACTCATTAGAAACAATAAACATCATCTTTGTAAAATTCACACCTTCAAAAACAATGTCTATCATTTTTCCTGTTAAATAAATACTAATTGCAGAATATAGCCCTATTTCTATTTCTTTAAAGAAAAGAACGTTTAAGCAAACAATAATAATGTCAACAATAATTATAAGGCTACTAGTTCTAACATGTGGCTTATATGCTTTTACCAAATAGGAAATCAAATCTGTTCCTCCTGTGGAAGCATTTGCCTTTAGTACTAAAGCAAGCCCAATTCCGATTGTAATTCCACCATAGATGCAAGCTAATAATCTATCTGTTGTAAAAGCAGAAAATCGGTCAAAAATATCAATAAAGATTGTTAAAAAGATGGTTCCTAAGATAGACTTCACTAAAAATTCTTTTCCAATTTTGAAAAATGCCCAAATGAGCAAAGGAATATTTAGTAAAAATATTACTGTTCCTAAAGGGAAAGAAAATAAATAGTAGATAATAGTTGCAATACCAGCAAATCCTCCTGAAGACAGTTGATTAGGAAGCAAAAATAAAGAAGTTCCTACTGCCATAAATAAACAACCAATTATTAAATAAAATAAGTCCATTGCATATTTTTTCATTTGATATATTCTTTTAGTTTTAATATAATCCATAAAAAATCACCTATCATTACCATTATTGGTAATTTTAAGTGATTTTATACTTATTTATTTAATTCTTCTAAAACATCCTCATAAGTTTTTTCCACTTCTATTTCAAACTTTCCTTTTTTCATGTTTTTATCTGGCTTTACTATTACATCTACGTCATAAGTTTCTTTTAATTTTAAAATATTTTCTTTTTTGTGTCCTATAATATTATTGATATTTTCTGGATTAGCAGTAATCAATACTTGCATTACTTTTACATTATATTGCTTGATTTTACTTACAATTTCATCATACCACATTCTTGATTCTACCAATTGCCTGAAAGCTGGATGATATGGTCCTGCTAATACTTGACTCTTTTTTTCTTCTGGGCTAGAAATTTCCTCTGTATTTTGGAGACCTAAACGAATCACTTCTATTTTAGCTTTATTAAACAATTGCATTACTTCTTTGGAACGTTCCACTGCCTGCTCTAAAGTGAGAGGAATATATTCCCCATTTTCATATTCTTCTGCTAGTTTTGTATCTTTAATCACTAAAACAGGATAAATTCTCACAATTTTTGGTTTTAATTTGATAAGTTGTTTTGCTGTGTTTAGTTCATCTAATTTAGTGCTTTCTGGCAATCCTATCATCATTTGATGTCCTAAAATAAAACCATGCCATCTGATTAATTTAGAAGCTTTTTTTACATTTTCAAAGGTATGACCTCTTTGACATTTTGCTAGAATATAATCATTACTAGACTGTACTCCTAATTCTATTGTTTTCACATGATATTTTTTTAATCTTTTTAAAATATCTTTGTCTATATAGTCTGGTCTTGTCGAAATACGAATACTATTTACTTTTCCTTGATTAATGTACTCATTTGCTGCTTCTAATAATTCGTTTTGTACTTTTTCTTCAATTCCTGTAAAACTGCCACCAAAAAATGCTACCTCTACATATTTTGAGTCATCTTTAAAATTCTTCAAATAAAATTCGATGGTTTGTTTTACATCTTGTGCTGTTACTTGTTTTGCCTGTCCACTAATTTCCTTTTGGTTACAAAAAGTACATTGGTGAGGACATCCTAAATGTGGCACAAAAATTGGGATAATATATTCTTTTTTCATTCCACTTCGTCCTTTCTTTTATAATGTCTCTAATGCCTTTTGAGCAGCCTGCATTTCTGCTTGCTTTTTGGTTTTTCCTTCTCCTGTTGCTAGTATTTTTCCATCACAAGAAACTTGTACCATAAATGTTTTGTCATGGTCTGGTCCTTTTGTATCAGTTACCTCATAAACAATATGTACATTTCCATTTTCTTGTAGTTTTTCTTGTAAAACTGTTTTATGATCTTTCATTCCAACATTTTTGCTAGATTCTTCAATAGCATCTTTCAAATTAGTAATAATAAATTTCTCTGCTTCTTCTAATCCACTATCAAAATAAATGGCCGCAATTACTGCTTCTACACTATCTGCTAAAATTGCTGGTTTTGTTCTTCCATGACTTAATGTTTCGCTTTTTCCTAAATATAAAAAATCACTAAAATGATGCCTTTGTGCTACTAAATATAAACTGTCTTCACATACTACTTCTGCCCTCACTTTAGTCATTTCTCCTTCTTTTAAATGTGAATAATGGGTATAAATATATTTGCTAGATAAAAACTCCAAAATGCTATCCCCTAAAAACTCTAATTTTTCGTTGCTCTCTACATGATGTTCATATGCATAAGAGGTATGGGTCAAAGCTTTTCGTAACAAAGTTTTATCTTTAAATATATAATTAATATTTTTTTCTAATTGTTCCATCTATTTATTTGCCAAATTCATTGGCACTCCTTTCGTTATTATTATATCTCATTTTTATTTAAATTCCAAGTAGTTTTTATTTGAGTTTTAAGCAAAATAAAAAGAAAGGATGAGACCTTTCTATTTTATATGCTGTAGTGATTAAGCTACATGCTCCTTAATATATTCTACAACATCATTTACTTTTACAACTTTTTCTGCATCAGCATCTGGAATTTCAATATCAAATTCTTCTTCTAAAGCCATAATTAATTCAACGATATCTAAAGAATCTGCTCCTAAATCATCTATAAAAGATGCTTCCATTGTAACTGCTGTATCTGCAACACCTAGTTGTTCTACAATGATATCTTTTACTTTTTCAAAAATTTCTTCTGAACTCATCTTACAAGTTCACCTCCTTTTATTTTTTCTAACTTTGTTTACCTAACAATAATACATGTAACTTTAATTGTCAAGGATTTTTACAAAATATTTTATTTTTATTGGATTATCAAAATTTTTATACCATCTTTCCTTGGATATACTTATTTTTTAATTGAAGAAATATATTTTTTATTCTTTTACAGCTGTTTCTTCTGCATTTTCTTTTTGTACTGTATTTTTTTCTTTTTCAAATTCTTCAATCAATTGATCTACTGCTTTATTTTTTACAAATTGTTCTGCTTGCTTAATCGTGAATTCAAATAATTTTTCATCACTGCTACCATGTGCCTTTACAACTGGCTTTTTTACTCCTAAAAATAGCGCTCCTCCATATTCTTTGTAATCTACCGTTTTAGCAAATCGATTAATGGCTGGTAAGCTTGGAATAGCTGCTATTTTAGAAAGTAAATTCTTTTTTAAGCTTTCTGATAATGTCCTTTTTACAAATTTTCCTAATCCTTCTACTGCTTTTAAGAAAATATTTCCTGTAAATCCATCTGTTACAACAATATCTACATTTCCTGAAAAGGCATCTCTACCTTCTACATTTCCAATAAAATTAATATTATAATCTTTTGATTTTGCTTTTAATAACTGATAGGACTCTTTCATTAAGTCATTACCTTTTGTTTCTTCTGTTCCTATATTTAGTAATCCTACTTTTGGTGATTTTACTCCTAAAGTAGTTTTTAAATAAATACTTGCCATTTGTGCAAACTGGAATAAATTGATTGGTTTGCAATTAGTATTAGCTCCGCAGTCCATTAAAACTAATCTACTTTTATATGCTGGTAAAATACCTGCTAGGGCTGGTCTATCTACTCCTTTAATTCTTCCTACTAATAAGGTGGCACCTGTTAATAAAGCTCCTGAATTACCTGCAGAAATAAATACATCGCCTTTTTCTTCTTTTAGCAAGTTAAATCCTACTACCATGGAGGAATCTTTTTTATGTTTGATTGCTTGTGTTGGAACATCTTCCATTTCAATGGTTTCAGTTGTATGATGAATTTTTAATCTTGGGGATATTTCAGAAATATCATCTTTGTCATAAAATTCTTTTATTTTTTTGTTGATTATCTCTTTATTTCCTACTAAAACAACTTCTGCTTCAATTTGGTTAATTGCTTTTACTGCGCCTTTAATATTGGCGTCTGGTGCTTTATCTCCTCCCATGGCATCTAATAATATTACCATTCTATTTTCTCTCCTCCATCAATGAGTATTGTATATATTCATTGATTTTTATATTTATTGTAAAATATATTTTAAACAATTTTTAAGTTCTCTATACTTCTGATAATTGCTATTAATATATGATTACTTTAACATTTTATAACTTCTATTTTGTAAAGTCAATGTAAACCTTAATATTTTCTTAAGGAGTTTTATTTATCTTTGTAATTATCCTTTATTATAAAGAATGTTAGCTTATTTATTTTAGTACTTTTTTTACAATTATGCAATAGAACTGACCGTGCTTTCGATTTTGCTATTTCAAGATCTGTCCCCAGAACTGACAAAATGTCAGTTTGAAGATACGTCCCCAAACTGACATTTATGATTTTATTGTAATTCTACTGTAGCTCCTACTTCTTCGAATTTAGCTTTTAATTCTTCTGCTTCTTCTTTAGCTACACCTTCTTTAACTGCTTTTGGAGCTCCGTCAACTAAATCTTTAGCTTCTTTTAATCCTAATCCTGTAGCATCTCTAACTACTTTGATTACTTGGATTTTGTTTGCTCCTGCTTCTTTTAATACTAC
>CALXQF010000043.1 GCA_944390505.1 uncultured Clostridia bacterium
ATTATGAAAAAAGATATTGATTACATTGTAAAAGATGGAGAAGTATTAATTGTTGATGAATTTACAGGAAGAATTATGTATGGAAGAAGATACAATAATGGTCTTCATCAAGCAATTGAAGCAAAAGAGCATGTAAAAATTGCAGATGAGTCAAAAACCTTAGCAACCATTACCTTCCAAAATTATTTTAGAATGTATGATAAATTATCTGGTATGACTGGTACTGCTATGACAGAAGAAGCAGAATTCCAAGAAATCTATAATCTGGATGTTATTGAAATACCAACAAATAAACCAATGATTCGTAAAGACCATTCAGATATTATCTACAAAAATGAAAATGCAAAGTTTAGAGCAGTTATTCAAGATATTAAAGAAAGCCATGAAAAAGGCCAACCAGTTCTAGTAGGTACTGTATCGATTGAAAAATCTGAAAGATTAAGTAGCATGCTCAAAAAAGAAGGAATTAAACATGAAGTATTAAATGCTAAATTTCATGAAAAAGAAGCTGAAATTATTGCACAAGCCGGTAAATATGGTGCTGTAACGATTGCTACTAACATGGCAGGACGTGGTACTGATATTATGCTTGGTGGTAATAGCGAATATTTAGCAAAACAAGAAATGAGAAAACAAAGATATACAGAAGAGCAAATTGAACAAGCTACCGCATTTAATGAAACAGATGATGAAACAATTTTAGAAGCAAGAAAGAAATTCAAAGAATTACAAGAAAAACACGAAAAACAAATTAAAGAAGAAAAACAGAAAGTACTAGAAGCAGGCGGATTAAAAATCATTGGTACAGAAAGACATGAATCAAGAAGAATTGATAATCAGCTTCGTGGACGTAGTGGACGTCAAGGTGACCCAGGAGAATCCACTTTCTATATTGGCCTTGATGATGACTTAATGAAAATATTTGGCGGAGATGCT
This sequence comes from uncultured Clostridia bacterium, assembly GCA_944390505.1. Classification (GTDB taxonomy): domain Bacteria; phylum Bacillota; class Clostridia; order TANB77; family CAG-508; genus CAG-273. Next base: position 937 of record CALXQF010000043.1, read on the forward strand.
ATTACCAGAGTATACAATACTTTAGGCGCTGATGAAAATATGCCAATTCAAGCTAAAATTCTTTCTAATGCAGTAGAATCTGCACAAAGAAAAGTAGAAAGCAGAAACTTTAGTATTCGTAAAAATGTGCTTCAATATGATGACGTAATGAATGTACAAAGAGGTATTATTTATGAACAAAGAAGAAAAGTTCTTGATGGCGAAAACCTAAAAGAATATATTGAAAAAATGGTAGATTCTTTAATTGAAACCACAGTAAATGAGTATTTAGCAGATGTAGAAAATCAAAATGTAGAAGCTTTTATGCAAGATATTAAAGTAATTTTTGGAGTTGATTCTTTAGAAAGCATCAAAGAGAAGAAGATTAAAATAGGTGATGTAGAAACAGAGTTAAAGAAGAAAGTTTCAGAAATCTATGCTGAAAAAGAACAAAGTATTGGCGAAACTAATATGAGAGAATTAGAACGTATAATTATGCTAAAAATTGTAGACGAAAGATGGATGAACCATATTGACGCAATGGAAGAATTAAAAGATGGTATAGGACTTCGTGCTTATGGTCAAAAAGATCCAGTTGTACAGTATAGATTAGAAGGCGCTGATATGTTCGACCAAATGAATTTAGATATCAGAACAGATGTTGTAAAATTCTTAATGAACGCAAGAAAAAGAGAAGGAAACATGCAAAGAACTACCTCTGTTAAGATTACTGGAGAAGGATTTGAAAATACCGTTAAAGATTTAAGCGGACAAGCACCAAGAAAAACAGGCGGAAATGTAACTGTTGTTAATACAACACCAAAGGTTGGTAGAAATGATCCTTGCCCTTGCCGGTTCGGGTAAAAAGTATAAGAACTGTTGTGGGAAGAACGCATAGAATAAGTGGTTTTGACTGATTTTGAAATTTAAATTTTAATCATAAAATTATTCATAAAATATTAGTAAAATATTTGACATACAATTTTGTGTGTGGTAAAATATTTATAAAGTAAGACCTAGGTAAAGAGGGAGTAATTTCATTGATAATTACTCTCCTTTTTGATATGATAACAGTATCTTATTAAACTATTAAAAATATCGAAAGGAGAATGAAAAATGTTGGAAGGTATAGAAGTTTTGTGTCATAGTAGCATTAAATTGAATAAAGAACAAACTATTTATTTTGACCCATTTAAAATAAATAAAAATTATCATGATGCAGATATCATATTTATTACACACGACCATTATGACCATTATTCAGAAGAAGATATAGATAAAGTAGAAAAAACTGGAACAATAATTGTAGCTCCAGAAGATTTATTAGACAAATTATTAAAAAAAAGATTTCAAAAAGAACATATCATCACTGTAAAACCAAATGAAAGCTATACAGTCAAAAATATTAAATTTGCAACAATCCCAGCTTATAATATCAATAAGCAATTTCATCCAAAAGAAAATAAATGGGTAGGGTATTTAATTGAAATTGATGGCTTTATTTATTATATTGCTGGAGATACTGATATTACAGAAGAAAATCAAAAAATGAAATGTGATGTAGCATTTGTACCAGTTGGAGGAACTTATACAATGGATTATAAAGAAGCAGCAGAATTAATAAATATCATTCAACCTAAAGTAGCTGTTCCAATTCATTATGGCAGTATTGTAGGTACAAAACAAGATGCAGTTACCTTTTCCAAATTAGTATCTCCAGAGATAAATGTTGAATTTTTAATGAAATAAAATCAAGGAAGTCTTGTTTATGAATCTAAATGGAAAATTGGATAAAATAATAATATTTGACAAACAAAAATGCAATTAATATAATATAGAGGTAGTGAATAATATTTGTAATGAAAGTGGCAATAAATTCATATTTTATGATGAAAAGGAGGACCATGATGGAAGAAATTTATAAAAGAAGAAGTATTCGTAAATATATAGACAAAGAAATTTCAGATGAAATTTTACAAAAAATATTAAAGGCAGGTATGAACGCACCATCTGCTAAAAATACAAAGCCATATGAATTCTTGGTTATTAGAAATAAGCAAAATCTAAAAAAACTAGCTTCTGTAAAACCAAATGCTTATATGACTAAAGATAGTAATGTGACAATTGTAATGATGAGCAAAGAACCAACAGAATTTTGGAAACTTGATTTAGGTGCAACCATTCAAAATATGTTATTAGAAGCATCTAGTTATGATATTGGAAGTTGTTGGATTGGTATCAACCACGAACAAGGAGAATACATTAAAAAAGAATTTGGTATCCCTGATGACTTACAAGTTATCTCTATGGTATCTTTTGGATATAAAGGTGAAGAAAAAGAAAAGAATGATTACTATGAATCAGCGAAAATTCATTACGAAAAATATTAAATAGGAAGATTGAACATAAAATATAGCGTAATAGGAATGATGCAAAATAAGCTAATAAGAATAAATGAAATTTCATGTATATAAAATAATGAGGAGTGTGAAAAAATGCTAGAATTAGAAGAAAACAATCGAAAATTAACAGAATTACAAAGCAAATTACAACAGATAGGTGATTCACTTTGATGTAGCTCATAAAGAACAAGAATTGAAAGAATTAGAGCAACAAACAATGAGTAATGATTTCTGGAATGATGCAAGTAATAGTTCTAAAGTACTTAAACAAATTAATTCTTTAAAAGGAAAAATTGAAACTTATAAAAAAGTAGAAAAAGAATTAAATAATTTGTTAGAGATGAATGAACTTGTGCAATTAGAACCAGATGAAGAAATCGAAAAAGAAATTTTAAAAAATACTATATCAATTGAAAAAGAAATAGAAAAATTAGAAATTACAACATTATTATCTGGTAAATATGATAGTAATAATGCCATTGTAACTATCCATCCAGGAGCAGGAGGAACAGAGGCACAAGATTGGGCAGAAATGCTTTATCGTATGTATACCAGATGGGCATCAGCAAATGGATATGAAGTAAAAGAATTAGAGTATCTAGATGGGGAAGAGGCTGGACTAAAAAGTGTTACTTTTTCTGTTATAGGGGAGTATGCTTATGGATATTTAAAAAGTGAAATAGGAGTTCATAGGCTCGTTAGAATTTCTCCTTTTGATGCAGGAGGAAGAAGGCATACTTCATTCGCTTCAGTTGAAGTATTACCAGAAATTACAGAAGATATTGAAATAGATATTAACCCAGATGACTTAAGAGTAGATACTTATCGTTCCTCTGGAGCAGGAGGACAACATATTAATAAAACATCTTCAGCTGTACGTATTACTCATATTCCTACCAATATTGTAGTAGCTTGCCAATCAGAACGTTCACAAATTCAAAATAGAGAAGCTGCTATGAAAATGTTAAAGTCCAAATTGTTACATTTAAAAGAGCAAGAACATAAAGATACCATTGAAGAACTAAAAGGTGTACAAATGGATATCGCTTGGGGAAGTCAAATTCGTTCTTATGTATTTTGTCCATATACATTAGTGAAAGACCATAGAACAGGTTATGAAGTAGGCAATGTGCAGGCTGTGATGGATGGAGATTTAAATGGTTTCATTGATAGTTATTTGAAATTTAATCTAAAGAAAGAACAATAAAGTTTTTCCATTTTGAAGCAAAAAATATGAATATTATGTTTAACTTTATGAAATAGCTACAGTAAAACAATAAACGAACTTAAGAACAATTTTTTTAAAATAATCATATGATATACAAGTCAAATTTAGAATTAAATTGACTTGTATATTTTTTGTTAAAGGAATGTGATACTGATGGATATAGCTGTAATCAAATTTGGCGGTAGTTCCATTTCAGATGATTCTAAATTAAAAAATGCTGCACAAAAGACAATATCCTTTTTAAAAAAAGGAAAAAGGGTGGTAGTTGTACTGTCTGCTCAAGGAAAAACAACAGATAATCTTTTAAAACAAGCAAAAGATTTAGCTTCTTCTCCAGATAAAAGAGAGTTAGATATGTTACTTTCTGTAGGAGAACAAATTGCTTGTAGTAAACTTGCTATTTTATTAAAAAGCTGGGGATATCAGACAATTTCTTTAAATGGATGGCAAACTGGTATTTTAACAAATGATAACTATGGAGAAGCAAATATAATAAACATTAATACAAGTAGAATTTGGCAAGAACTAAGAAAAAATCAACTAGTGATTGTAACAGGCTTTCAAGGAGTTAATCAAATGAATGATATTACTACATTAGGAAGAAATGGTTCTGATACTACAGCTGTTGCTTTAGCTGCTGCATTACAACAAAAAATCTGCTACATTTTTACAGATGTAGATGGAGTTTATGATAAAGACCCATTACAATACACTAATGCAAGGAAATTAAAATATGTTACATATGATCAAATGCTAAAGTTAGCAGAAAATGGAGCAGAAGTGTTACACGATAAATGTGTATCATTAGCGAAAGAGAAAAAAGTACAGATTTTAGTCGTTTCTAGTTTCTCAAACCAAAGAGGAAGTTTAGTATATTAATTTCTTTATATAGTTCTTGTATAAAAATATAATGATTTCTACACTTGATTATTGTCACCTTAAGTGGCGAGGAAATATTAGGTTTTATTGAAATCATTATATTTTTTATTTTATAACATTGGCTTTTTGTTCTAAAAAAGACAAGACTTGAATATATATAAAATAGACTATTTTTAAGGGAGTGATACAAATGCCAATAGAAGATAGAAAAACAATGGCTAATACAACAAATGTGATTCAGAATATTATATTAGAAAACAGAGAAAAACTAAATATTACAGGAGTTTTGGATGTTTTAAGTTTTGATGACCAAGTTGTGATTTTAGAAACAGAATTAGGGCTTTTAACAGTAAAAGGAGAAAATATTAGAATTAATAAATTAAGTCTTGATTCTTCTGAAGTAACTATTGATGGCGAAATTTATCAAATGGCTTACAGTGAAAAAGAAGGTATAGAGAAAGGTGGGGGAGGCTTTTTAAATAAAATATTTAAATGAGGATATTAATAACGTGGGCTAAACTATCCACCAAAATTACGGATTATAGAAAAGATTAATACCCTTTTAAAACTAAAAAATTAGATAGGTTGTGAGACAAATGGAAGAAGTATACCACCAATTGATTTGTTTGTTACTATTTGGAGTAACAGGCATTGTCATAGGCATATTGTTTGATATTTTTAGAATTTGGAGAAGAAGCTTTAAAACCGCTGATTGGTTAACTTGTTTGCAAGATATTTTATTTTGGATATTAACTGGTCTCATCGTATTGTTTTCTATCTTCCAATTTAATCATGGAGAAATAAGAAGTTATATTTTTATTGGAATTGCTATTGGAATCATTCTATATATGCTTACCGTTAGCAGATTTGTAGTACAAAACTGTGTGAAAGTTATTCAATGGATGAAAAAAATTCTTGCCTATCCAATCAAAATATTTTTACAATTTATCAAGAAAATGTCTCAAAAGCCGATAAAATTTTTACGTAATTTGTTAAAGAAAATAAAAAGTAATTTCAACAAGAAACATGTAAATATGACAAAAAAAGATAAAAAAATGCACAAAAAAAGAATGAATTTCAAAGAAAAAGAAGGAATTTTATGAAAAATGTAGAAAAAATAAATATAGTATGTTATAATCATAACATAATTTGTTAAGGAATGAAGGTACATATGAAAAATAAAAAACTAATGTTGATCTTAAAAAGAATTGTAATTGTTGCAATAGCAATTTATGTTCTTTATACATTTTTTGCACAGCAACAAACATTAAATGCATATAAAGCTGATGAAGAAAGATATCAAGAACAAATAGCAGCAGAAGAAGAAAGAAATGAAGAATTAAATCAAACCAAATCTAATATTAATTCTAAAGAATATATTGAAGAAATAGCAAGAGATAAATTAGATATGTATTTGCCTAACGAAAAGGTATATATTGATATTAGCAAATAAATTAAATGATGGAGGTTTTATTCCTCCTCATTATTTCTATAATTAGTTCTAAAATGTATTATTTCATATTAAGATTATTTATCTTACTTATTCCAAACTAAAAACAAAAAATAAAAATAATATAGTTCTTTTACTAAATAGTGTAAAATTATTATCAAAGATTAAATATATTATTGGGGGTATTATATGAATCTAGAAAATTGTACCATAGTTGAATTACGTCAACTAGCAAAAGAAAAGGGGTTAAAAAATACTTCAAAATTAAAAAAAGATGAATTACTACAAATACTATCGGAACAAGCTTCACAAGACGTTGGACAAACTCCAAATGAAGATATAGTAGAATCTGTAAAAGTAGAATCAGTGAAAAATGTAGAAAATAGTGAAAATAATGATATTTCTACAATGAATCAATCTACAGATGGCTACAAATTAACCAATGCGGACGATCAAATTGTAGAAGGAATTTTAGAAGTTTTACCAGATGGATATGGATTTTTAAGAGGTGAAAACTACTTATCTACACCAAAAGATGTATATATTTCACCTGTTCAAATTAGAAGATTTCGTTTGGACAAAGGAGATAAGATAAAAGGAATTTCTAGAATGCCTAAGGAAGGTGAAAAGTTCCCTGCTTTAATCTATGTTGGAGAGGTCAATGGAGAAGCCCCTGAAAAAGCATATAGAAGAACTAAATTTGATGATTTAATTCCTATTTATCCAAATGAAAGAATTAGGTTAGAAACAGTTCCATCTGAATATGCTATGCGTATCATTGACTTAATGTCACCAGTCGGAAAAGGACAAAGAGGAATGATTGTTGCACCTCCTAAGGTTGGAAAAACTACTTTGCTAAAGAAAATCGCTAATAGTATTACTACTAATAATCCAGAAATTGAATTAATTGTATTATTAATTGATGAAAGACCAGAAGAAGTAACAGATATGAAAAGAAGTATTAAGGGTGATGTTATTTATTCTACTTTTGATGAACTGCCAGAACATCATGTAAAAGTAGCAGAAATGGTGTTAGAAAGGGCAAAAAGATTAACAGAGCAAAATAAAGATGTTATTATATTATTAGACAGTATTACTCGTTTAGCAAGAGCTTATAATTTAGTAATACCATCTTCAGGAAGAACTTTATCAGGTGGGTTAGATCCAAGTGCATTACATAAGCCAAAAAAATTCTTTGGTGCTGCTAGAAATATAGAAAATGGGGGAAGCCTTACTATTTTAGCTACTGCTTTAATTGAAACAGGTAGTAGAATGGATGATGTTATCTTTGAAGAATTTAAAGGTACTGGTAATATGGAAGTTCATTTAGATAGAAAATTATCTGAAAAACGAATTTTCCCAGCAATCGATATTAATAAATCTGGAACAAGACGTGAAGAACTCCTATTAACTCCAAAAGAATTGGAAACTGTATTTGCATTAAGAAAAGCAATGTCGACCATGTCTGTGGCTGACGTAACAGAAGAGTTAATAACACAAATGATGCAGACCAAAACAAATGAAGAGTTTTTAGATAAAATGACATATTTTTTAAAGAATGTAAAATAAAAAATATATAAAAGGACAAAAGAAAAATGATAATTTTATTTCTTGTAAAATATAGAAGAAAAGCAAGAAGTAGGGGTATAAGCCCCTATTTTCCTTATTTTATGGACAACAAACTATATGTCTAAAAAATAAAAACGCCTTAAAATCGATTCTCGTGCGTCGCTTTTTTGGCACTTTTTAGTCTTTTTTCGAAAGTGTTGATTTATAGGTATTTTTAAGTATTTCTACGTATTATACATATATCAGTTGTAATATTTTATATAATCTGGATATATAACTTGTTAAGTTTATAATTAAAATGTCTTAAAAGCGATTTTAAAGCTTTATGAAATAATTATATTAGTATAATCCAATTAACTTTTTATAAATGATTTTTTATTGTTAAATTTATTTTACTATATTTAATTTTATTATAATGTATATTAATTTTATTCCAGATTAGATTATAATTAATTTGAAAAAGTAAAATAATAAATTACATATAAAAAATATAAATTCATTTTATTTCAAGCTGTTCAAATGTTCGGTTTTAGAATTTTATAATTTTAAACATTGCACAAAATTTTTAAATAATTAGTTTATTATAATAATTTTTGTTTCCAAATTAATATATTTCTGATTTACTATTTTAATTTGATTTTATATTAATTTATTCCATTAGAATTTTTTTCTAAAGATTGTTTTGCAGTTCTT
>CALXQF010000044.1 GCA_944390505.1 uncultured Clostridia bacterium
ATAACATTGGAAACCACAAAATATTAATTCTATTAATGTTCACATTATTAATGATAAATCCAAGTATCACACTTAAGATAAGCCATGTAGTCATGAAAAATGTTCCAACGTTTCTTTCTTCTTTGTGTGTAATAAGGTGAACAAGTGCAACAAAAAAGAAAAATAATGAGATGTGATATACTGTGCCAAAATATATAGTTCCATTCCATTCTAGACTGTCATACTGTCCAAAAAACATTTGGAAAAGACTTTTTGCATTACTAATAAAAGTTTCCCACATATTTTCTGAAAAGAACAACATATCAGAAGTTCTGGTATTTGCTTTAAAATATTGTATTGTCATTGGTCCAATATGAATATCAGTTTCAATATGAAAAGCATTAATAAAATACATTGTTAAAATTGGCAAGCTAAATAATAGGTAAATAATAATGCATAAAATAAATTCTTTTACTGTTACTTTCTTTTTCACTAGTAAATAAATTCCACAAATGAGTAGGAAAAATGGAACAATATAAATTGAAACTCCATAAGTATACATTGTTAATGCAAAGAAAAGCATGGAAAGATATAGCATCCATTTTTTTCCTTGTATTCCTCGTAATAATAAATAAACAGAAATCAGCATAAAATGTGGAAACATATTGCAATCAATTGACCAAATAGATTGTAATAAGTGCCATGGGCAAATTGCCACAAATGCCATGGCTGACAGTGCTAATTTAGTATTACCCCAAATTGCTTTTACTAGTTTGTAGAAAACAATAATGGATATAATGCTAATTAGTAGCATTGGTAATCGAACGCTAACAAAAGAAAAGCCAAATAATTTAATAAAAAATGCCATAATATAAACAAGCATAACACTTTGTCCCATTGCTCCCCATGCCTCCAAATAAACAGGGAAGCTAGTTCCATACATGTCTTTTCCTGTTTCTGCTATCGCTTTTGCATTAATAGCAGTCATGGCTTCATCTACATTTACTTGTGATATCATTGTTGGCCATCCCAAAATTCTTACAGCAATGGCTATAATTAAAATCAATGCAAATAAAATTCTAGTTTTATTTTCTTGTGTTAATTCTGGTTTCATTGTTTTATAAGCCTCCAAATTTTATACTTATTATTTTATATTTTCTTTTTTTTCTATTGTTTGTCTTATTTTTTCTCATTTTCTATTTAAAAAATCATAATTTAAATTTCTAATTGTCTTGTTATTATTTATCATTAGTAACATCCCCATTTCCACTGACAGGAATACTCTCGCCTAAATAAGTTGGTTTTGGCTTTACAATACATTGTATCCAGTCTTTATCTCTTGCAAAAACTTCTCTTATTTCTCTAAAAACTTGTCCACTATATTTTCTTGGATCAGAAGGTACTCCATATGCTTCTATTTCAAATTGTTTTGCTATATATAAAGCTCTATATAAATGATATTGCTGTGTAACAATTATCATCTTTTTTACTCCAAAGATTTCTTTTGCTCGATAAATACTTTCATAAGTTGAAAAACCTGCATGATCCATAAAAATGTCCTCTGATGGTACCCCTTTTTCAATCGCAAAATCTTTCATCACATTGACTTCATCATATTCTTGTGTTCCATGGTCTCCACTCATAATAATTTTAGGAGATACTTGATTTTTATAGAGCGAAATTCCTTGTAACAATCTATCTTCCAGCATAGGGCTAGGCTCTTCTCCCCAAATTCCAGCACCTAAAATCAAAATGCAATCTACATTTTCTAATTCTTTTGCATCTTCTTCAGTTATGATATTTCTTTGTGTACTCAATACAACAAAGAAGTTAATTCCTAATATTAAAATGATGATTATAATTAGTATTATGAAAACAATCAGCATTATTTTTCTCCATATTTGATTCATTTTTATTCCCCATTTATTATTTTAAACTATTTATTATTTTTTTAATATGTTTATCATCACTTTTTCCATCTTTTTTCTGACATTCTTTTTCACTTTCTTTTCTTATTTCTATTTTCGTTCCGTTTATAGTTTTTTATTTTCTTCTATATATTAATATAATAAAAATAGGTACAAAATGAAATATTGTTTCATCTTGTACCTCCTTTTTTTATTCTGTACTGTGTTATTCGTTCTAAGTTATTATTTCATTTGCAATTACAATACATTTATATTTTATTCTTGGTTAATTAATTCTTTACTTTTTCCGTTGAAACTTCTTGTATTGCAATTTTTCTAACATGTTCGATTTTATCCCAACTAGTATCACGTTTAAATAAACATTTAAAGTTAATTGCAAGCCAAGATCCCAAAAATAATGGATAACATAATAATCCTTTCATCATTGGCTTAATTGGTCTTTTATCTAATAGCATAATTAATACTGCTGTTCCAATTGGTAATAAGAAAGTTGGAATCACATATCTTAAAATGTTCAATGTTAATTCTGCGCTTGTCATTCCTTGTCCTGCATACATCACAAAATTTAAAAGTAATAAAATTAATGTAACAACAAACATAGGAATACTACCAATAATATATAAAAATCCGTCAAAATTCATCATTGTTTTATTTTCTTTGATTGCTAAAGCTAATGGCTTAGTATATTCTTTAATACATTGGATATGTCCCACTGTCCATCTGGTTCTCTGTTTCCAACTTTGCTTAAATCCTAATGGTTGTTCATCATAAACAACAGCATCTACTGCCCAACCTAGTTTTTTACCTTTAATAATTCTTTTTAATGAGAATTCAATATCTTCTGTTAATGTTTTTGTATCCCAACCGTCTGGTTTTATTACATCAAATTTTACCATAAAGCCAGTACCGTTGATTAATGGAGATAATCCTAAATTATATCTTGCCAAATGGTAAAAACGATTCATTGTCCAATAGAAAATTGCATATCCTGCTGTAATCCAGTTATCTGTTGGATTTTTGATATCTCTATAGCCTTGCACCACATCTTCCCCTTGGCAAAGTTTTTTATTCATATTAGCAATAAAGTTCTCATCTACAATATTGTCTGCATCAAAAATACAAAAAGCATCATATTGTGCATTTTCTTCTATTTTTTGTCTTAAAAACCAGTTTAATGCATAACCTTTTGTTTTTTTGCTTGGATCAAACCTTTCATATACAATTGCTCCCGCATTTTTAGCAACTTCTGCAGTGTTATCTGTACAATTATCTGCAATTACATAAATGTCTAATAACTCTTTTGGATAATTTTGCTTTTTTAAGCTTTCTATTAATTCTGCTACCACATTTTCTTCATTATGTGCTGGAATAATTGCCATAAAACGATGATTTTTATTCACTAACATTGGTTTGTCTTTTAATTTAATTAATGAACATATACTAATCACTAATTGATATAACCAGAATATTGTAATAATCCATACTAATGCTTGTTGTATGATATATAAATATTCCATTTTTTTCTCTCCTTTTTTCTATGTTTCTTTCGCTCTTTCTATTTGATTATATGCTTCTGCATTCGACATTATTAATTATACTATGATATTTATTTTTTTGCAACTTTTATTTTTATATTAATAAAACCTTAATTATTAGCTCTCCAAACTAAATATATTGCAAAAGTGCAGACCGCGTAAGCGACCAAACGGAGTAGCTTCGCTACGAAGTGCGAATTGGAGCAGTTTTCCTACTAGCATGTGCAGAAAATCGTAGATTTTCTTGCACAATGGTAAACTGCGACACCAAGGTCAAACGTTGCAATATATTTAGGCGAATATATAAGACTGTAATCATCTTATTCCTCTCTTGCCTCTAAATCCTTCATATTCAAATTAATTCTACCTTGGTCATCAATTTCAGAAACTTTTACTGTTACTTCATCTCCTACAGCTAATACATCTTCTACTTTTTCTACTCTTTTATGAGAAATTTTAGAAATATGAAGCAATCCTTCATTTCCTCCACCTATATCAATAAATGCACCAAATGGCATAATTCTAGTTACAACACCGTCATAGATTCCTCCTACTTCAATGACTTTTGCAATATCCAAAATCATATCCATTGCTTTTTGAGCACTTTGTGTATCTGTTGCATATACAAATACTTTTCCATCATCTTCAATGTCAATTTTTACACCAGTTTCTTCAATAATTTTATTAATCATTTTTCCACTTGGTCCAATCACATCTTTGATTTTATCTGTACTAATGGTTGCTGTCATGATTCTTGGTGCATATTTTGAAATTTCTGCTCTTGGTTTACTAATGACTGGTAGCATAACATTATCTAAAATATAGTCTCTTGCTACTTTTGTTCTTTCAAAAGCTTCTTTTATAATGTCATAAGTTAATCCATCTATTTTAATATCTACCTGAATAGCTGTAATACCGTCTTTTGTTCCACCTACTTTAAAGTCCATATCTCCAAAGAAATCTTCAATACCTTGAATATCAGTAAGCATAATATATCTGCTTGGGTCTTTTTTATCTGTTACAAGCCCTGTTGAAATACCTGCTACTGGCTTTTTAATTGGAACACCTGCATCCATTAATGCAAGTGTACTTCCACAAATACTTGCTTGTGATGTAGATCCATTAGAAGATAATACCTCAGAAACCACACGAATGGCATATGGAAATTCTTCTTCTGAAGGAATAACTGGAACTAATGCCTTTTCTGCTAAAGCACCATGTCCTATTTCTCTTCTTCCTGGACCTCTAGATGGTCTAGCTTCTCCCACACTATAAGATGGGAAATTATATTGATGCATATATCTTTTTGCTTCTTCTTCATCTAATCCATCCAACATTTGTTCTTCACTTTTCATACCAAGTGTAACAACTGACATAACTTGTGTTTGTCCTCTCGTAAAAATAGCACTACCATGTACTCTTGGCAAAAATCCTACTTCACAAGATAATGACCTGATTTCATCTATTTTTCTACCATCTGGACGTTTATGTTCTTCTAAAATCATCTCTCTTACACAAGCTTTTTCTAAATCATGAATACTATCTGCAATGTCTGTTTTCTTTTCTTCAGCTACTTCTTCTCCGTATTTTTCTACAAAATAGTTTGTAATATCTTCTGTGATTTTTTCTATATTTTCATCTCTTACTGTTTTGTCTGTAGCTTGTACATCTTGGTACATTCTTTCTTTAAAGTTAGCTTCAATCTCGCTATATACTTCTGGGTCTGTTGCAAAAGATTTATATTCAAATTTTGGTTTTCCAATTTCGTTTTTAATATCTGTAATAAAGTGACAAACCTTTTTAATTTCTTCATGTGCTTTTTTGATTGCTTCTAACATGGTATCATTTGGAATTTCATCAGCACCTGCTTCTATCATAGTAATTTTATCTAAAGTTCCTGCTACAGTTAATGTTAGCCTACTTTTTTCTCTTTGCTCTAATGTTGGGTTAATAATAATTTCATTATCTACATAGCCAACTGCCACTGCTGCTGTTGGTCCTCCAAATGGAATATCAGATATAGAAAGTGCAACTGATGCACCAATCATAGCGCATACTTCCGGGCTATTATCTGGCTCTACTGATAATACTGTAGCAACTACACAAGTATCATTTCTAAAATCTTTTGGAAATAAAGGTCTTAAAGGTCTATCAATTGCTCTTGAAGTTAAAATTGCTTTATCAGCTGGTTTTCCTTCTCTTTTTGTAAAACTTCCTGGAATTTTTCCAACTGCATATAATTTTTCTTCATAATCTACAGATAGTGGGAAAAAGTCTATCCCTTCTTTTGGTTCTTTTGCTGCTGTTACATTTACCATCACAACAGTATCTCCATAACGCACTACTACGCTTCCATTTGCAAGTTCTGCAATTTTTCCTGTTTCAATTGTCAATTTTCTTCCTGCTAATTCGGTTTCATAAGTTTTAAACATATTTTTTCTTCCTTTCTTTTGCCATATGGACGTTTTGGCTTATTTTTGATTATTTTGTTCTTACTGTTTTATTCTTAATATTCTGTTCTTAATATTTTAAATGATAGAATTTTTTAACAAAACTCGTCCAATTTTTGTTAAGTACAATACCAAATTAGCGTAACCTCTATTATAAATTAATTGTTAAATTTATATTGCGACTTTTGCAACTTTATTGTTTATGTTTATCGTTTATATTTATTTTTATAAATTCCTAGGCTTGTCTACATTAAGTGATTCGTAAAATTAATCCATAATACAAGCTACACTCTAATTTTATATTGCTTCTATCATTCTTATTTTAGCATTTGCTAATTTTGCTAAAATATTCTTTAAATATTCACAAAATGGACGTTTGGCATGAAAGCAAAACGTCCAAAATGTAATTATTTTCTTAATCCTAATTTTTCAACGATGTCTCTATATCTTTGAACATCTTTTTTAGCTAGGTAGTTTAATAAATTTCTTCTTGAACCTACCATTTTTAAAAGTCCTCTTCTAGAATGGTTATCTTTTACATGAACTTTTAAATGAGCTGTTAATTCGTTAATTCTCTCTGTTAAAAGAGCAATTTGAACTTCTGGTGAACCAGTATCATTTTCTTCTCTTTTATAAGTATTAATGATTTCTTGTTTTCTTTCTTTTGTCATGTTTTGCACCTCCTATTTTTTATTTGCCTTAAACTGAGTTTAAGTGGAGTATTTGCCTTAAACTAAGTAAAAGGTATTTGTTTTTATTGACTTTATTATTGTAACATGTTTTTCATTGAAATGCAAGCATTTATTGTATTTTCTCTGCTACCAAATCCGGTTAGTCTAAAGTACCCTTCTCCACTTGGTCCAAATCCGCTTCCCGGTGTTCCTACAATATGGCTTTTTTCTAATAATTCATCAAAGAACTCCCATGATTTCTGCTGTTTTTGTGTTTTGAGCCATATATATGGCGAATTAACCCCACCATAGGTTTGAAAGCCAATATTTTCTAGAGCTTGTTTTATCATTTTTGCATTTTCTAAATAGTAATGAATATTTTTTTGAATTTCCTTTTTTCCTTCTTCTGTATAAATAGCTTCTGCACCTTTTTGTGTGATATAAGATACTCCATTAAATTTACTGCATTGTCTTCTATTCCATAAAGCATTAATTGATATTTCATTTCCATTTCTGGTATATCCCACTACTTCTTTTGGAATGACCGTATAGGCACAACGAATGCCTGTAAAACCTGCTGTTTTTGAAAAACTTTTAAACTCAATTGCTACTTTTTTAGCGTCTTCTATCTCATAAATAGAGTGTGGAATTTCTGGCTCTGTAATGTAAGCCTCATAAGCCGCATCAAATAAAATGACTGCTTTCGTCTTTTTTGCATATTCTACCCATTGTTGCAATTGTGCTTTTGTTAGTACTGTTCCTGTTGGGTTATTGGGGTAACACAAATAAATCATATCTACTTTTGTTTTTGGCAATTCTGGTATGAAGTTATTTTCACAGTCACATGGTAAATATACAATTTTTTCATATTGTCCATTTTGCTCTATGTATTCTCCGCTTCTTCCTGCCATTACATTACTATCTAAATAAACTGGATATACTGGATCTGTAATGGCTACTCTATTATTTGTTCCAAATATATCTGATATATTTCCTGTATCACATTTTGATCCATCTGAAATAAAAATTTCATCTTTTTCTAGCTTGATTCCTCTACTATAATAATCTTTTTGTAAAATCTTTTCCTTTAAAAAATCATATCCTTGTTCTGGGCCATAGCCTTTAAAAGTTGTACTATCTCTCATTTCATCACATGCATTTTTCATTGCCTCTATGACTGATTTTGGAATGGGTAATGTAACATCTCCAATTCCCAAATTGATGATCTTCTTGGTTGGATTTTGTTTTTGATATTCTTCTACTTTTTTTCTTACTGTTGAAAAAAGATAATTATTTTGTAGCTTTAAAAAATTTTCATTAATATTAGTCATTTATCCACTCTCCTTTCGATATAAATCATTGATTCACTCCAATATTAATCATTAATCCACTCCCCTTTAAATACAGTTACTGCTGGTCCAGTCATATAAATATGGTTATCTTTTTTCCATTCTATCAATAATTCTCCTCCTAACAATTCTACCCATACTTTTTTATCAGTATACCCATTTAAAATGCTTTCTACTACTGCTGCACAGGCTCCTGTTCCACATGCTAGTGTTTCTCCTGTTCCTCTTTCCCATACTCTCATCTTAATATGCTCTTTATCTATTACTTGCACAAATTCTACATTTGTTCTTTCTGGAAATATTTCTAATTGCTCAATAATACTTCCATATTGTTTTACTGGATAATTTTCTAGTCTTTCTACAAATATGACAGCATGTGGGTTTCCCATTGATACACAATTAAGTTGCAACTTTTCTTTTTCTATTATTGTATTAATTATGATTTTTTGTTCTGTGGCTACTTTAGTTTTGTCGTCCAGTATTTTTAAATTTTGATTGATTATTTTACCTTCTTCATTGTTTTCTATTTTATTAAGATTTCCGCCATATTTGATCGGGATTTTTTCTATTTCAAAAATAGGCTCTCCCATATCTACTTCTACGGTTTTCACTCTTCCATGTACTTTATTTAATTTCAGATGTTTAATCCCTGCTAATGTTTCTATGGTTGTTTCTTCTTTTTGAATGAGTCCTAATTCATATGCTAATTTTGCAACACATCTTATGCCATTTCCACACATCTGCGCTTCTGTTCCGTCACTATTCCACATTTGCATTTTTAAATCCGCTATGTGACTATCACATATTAGAATTAATCCATCTGAACCCACACCAAAATTTCGATTACTTAATTGAATTGCTAATTCTTTTGGATTTTCTATATTTCTTCCTTTTGTACAATCTAGGTACACATAGTCATTTCCTAGTCCTTGCATTTTAAAAAATATCATAAAATAAAATCTCCTCCTTATTTTATTTTATGATACTTTTTTGTAGTTATGTTGGTAAACATGTTTCTTTTTCAATTCTTTATATGATTGTTTTTTGTTTAGTAAAAAAGTATTTACTTTATGGAAAGCTTTTTAATAAAATTTTTTATAATTTTCTTTTTATGATAATAAGTGTTGCAGTTTTTTTAATATTGTTAGTTAAGGTTAA
>CALXQF010000045.1 GCA_944390505.1 uncultured Clostridia bacterium
ACAAATTTTTTAACATTATATTTTCTCATCGTATCAAATAGCACTAAAGCACCTGATACATTATTCATATAATATTCTATTGGTTTTCTAACAGATTCTCCTACAGCTTTAAAGCCAGCGAAATGAATTACTGCTTCAATTGCATTTTCCTCAAAAACTTTTTCTAGCTTTTCTCTATCTGCATAATTCATTTCATAAAATACAAAATCTTTTCCTGTTATTTTTTTGATATTTTCTAATACTTCTGGTTTACTATTGGAAAAATCGTCAATAATGACTACTTCTCTTCCTTGATTTAATAGTTCTACTACTGTATGACTTCCTATATAACCAGCTCCACCTGTTACTAAAATTGCCATTTTACTTCCACCTTTCTCTTTTCTTTTATCTATCGTCATTATATCATATACAAAAATAAAATCAAATAGATAATTTTATAATTTATGGTAAACTTTTATAAAATTTTGAACTGCTTTCATCTACCTCCATAATTCCTCATCAGATATAGTTTTACTTGACTTATTTATGTAAATCTATTATAATCATACTATAGCAATATATTATCCTATAAGGTATGTATTAACATCATCTTGGAGGATAATACCTCCAAGAAACTTCAAGGAGGTTGTTGTAATGAAAGTTGTATACTCCAATGGGCAAGAAGGCATTTTGAACGAGGAAGAGTCTGCAAAGCTCTATACTCGTGGCAGACACACCAAAGAATCCTGGCAGGAACTCAAAGATGAGATGAGCCGCTTGGGAATCATCAAATTTGAAGATTGGTGGTATACTATCACATTAGGAGCTGGACTGATTCCTATCGATTATGTGAATGCTATGATTGCAGTTTTGTAACAGGGTATGCAAAATGCGGGGTTTTAAGCCCCGCATTTTAGTTAATAGATGTTGATTCATTTCATTTTTTGTAAATTAGGTATTACAGTTATTGCAACTACTGCAGTTACTATTTTGCATGTTATTAGTATTATTATTCATAAAAAATCTTTTTTCTGCTAATTTATCTTGTACTCCCCTTAGTGCTTCACCAAATCTTTGGAAGTGGACAATTTCTCTTTCCCTTAGGAAACGAAGTGGATCTACTACATCTGGTTCATCACAACATAAATCAATTAATTTTTCATAGGTAGCCCTTGCTTTTTGTTCTGAATAGGGTTTTAAAGTGCAACCATTTTTCTTTTAAAAATATAGGTGTTTTTACTACACCTTCAATGTAATTACTATATTTTCATTTTTTCCAATTTCAATTTTTTCTATTAATTTTTTTAGAATAGTGTTGTCAAATTTTCTTGTATCTGAAAATGCTATAATAAGCCTCTCTACTTCTGTTTTGGTATTTAAAGTGTTTTCATTTTTTTGCAACCTATTTAGTTTTTCTTTCAATGTAGATGTGGTTTCCTTATAAGTTTCATATTGATTCAAAAATTCATCTTCTTCTATTATTCCTTCTACTTTCTTTGAATACAATATTTTAAATTCTGCTTCTAGTCTGTTTATTTCTGTTTTTATCTTTTTACAACTATTCAAATTAGGATCCATTTTTTCTCTTAACTCTGCTACTTCTTTTGCATATTTCCCAATTTGTAATTGTTTTAGTCTATCAGAAACCTTTTTTAATACTACTTCATTTAAGTCATTTTCCATTGTTTTATTTGGTTGATTACATATTTCTGCATATCGATAATGTTCTTCACATATAAAATATCCAATATCGTTAGGTTTTCCTGTTACTTTTCCATTTTTATCAATTCTAACAGGATTACTATTTTTGTATGTCATTTTTCTGCCACAATTTTTGCAATACACTAACCCTTTAAGTAAATATAAGTATGATTTATTGTCATTTTTAGTTCTATTTCCTTTCTTTTGTTGAACTTTTTCAAAATCATCTTTGGAAATAATAGCTTCATGAGTATTCTCTATTAGTTCATACTGATGTTTTGGTGTAAGATTTTTCTTTTTTAACTTAAAATTTGTTTCATATTTATTTACGACCATATAACCAGCATATATAGGATTAGTTAAAATTCTATTTATTGTTGATTTAGTCCAATATTTTCCTATTACTTTAAGTTTTAAGTATTGAGATGGTGTTTCTATCTTTCTATTATTTAATCTTTCTGCAATTTTCGAAGGCCCTATTCCTTCTAAGTATAAAGAATATATTTCTCTTATAATTGGTGCAACATTTTCATCTATAATAATTTTTTGTTTGTCTGTTTTATCCTTTTTATATCCATATGCAACACTACCTTCGATAAATTTTCCTTGTTCTTTAAAAGTTCTTTTAACAGACTTTATTTTCTTTGAAATATCTTCTAAATAACTTTGATTTACTATACCTCTCAATGCAACAACATCATCAATTTCATATCTTTCTCCTGTATCAACAAATTCTGTTACTGATATTAGTCTTACATCATTATCTGGAAAGAATATATCTGTATAATATGATGTTAGATTTTTATCTCTTGTTAAACGACTCATATCTTTAACAATAACCATGTCAACTTTGTTTCTAACTATGTCAATCATTAATCTGTTTAATTCTGGTCTTGAAGAAAGAATTCCTGAATATCCATTATCTACATACTCATCAACAATATTATAATTGTGGTCTTTTGCATATTTTGTTGTGATTTCCCTTTGAATATCTATACTGTTATTAACTTCTCTATCCTCTTTTGAAAGTCTTAAATAGATTGCTGCCTTATAGTTTCTCATTATGCTATCTCCAAAACATTATATCTATAATTAATATAAATGTTATCTTCTTTATCTACTTCAACACTTTCTATCACATCGGCAAGTTGCTCTTTTGACCATTTTTTTACATCAGATACTTTTTTTGTTACTCTTTTAAATTCAGTATTGGAAATTACTGTTTTATCATTTATTTTATTATATAGCTTTTCAATTTTTTCGTTTAATATATCTCTTTTTGCAGTTTCTTCATCATACATCTTTTTAAAATCATATTCCTGGATTATACCATTTCTATAATCAGTATATAGTGAAGTTATTATTTTATTAGCCTTTTCTAAATATTTCTGTGCCAATTTCAATTCTTTTTCATATTCGGTTGTATCCCTTGATTTATAATCCTGTTCAAGCAAATCTACTACACTATCACAATTTATAATATGTTTTACTTTTTTATTTAAATTACTAATTACAATTTGTGTAACTGATTGTAATTCTATGCCTTTATATTGTCTTGTGCAATATCCTTTTTTGTGTAAACTACTAGAACAATATAGCCTCATAAATGAAATAGTTCCATCTTTCCTGTATTTAACTTTTAATTGCATAGGTTCATTACATTCTTTGCAAGTAACTAATCCATTTAAAACCCATTTATGTTTGTGTGTTTTTGCTTTTTTATTAAGGTTGATTCTATGCTGAACTCTATCAAATAAATCTTGTGAAATAATTGCCTTATGTGTATTGTAAACAATTTTCCATTCAGATCTTGGTATTTGTTTTACCTTTTTTGATTTATAGCTTAAATTTATACCTTTTCCATATTCAGTATGTCCTAAATATACTTTATTTTTTAATATTTTAGAAATTGTTGAATATGTCCATCCAAATTCACCATTTTTATTTTTTTCAAATCCATTATAACTTGGGCAATAAACTTTATCTTTTATAAGTTTACGTGCTATTTCTCCCATTGTTTCGCCTTTATCATACATTTGAAAAATTTTCTTAACTATTTTGGCTTCTTCTTCGTTTACAACTAAATGATTTTTGTTATTCTCATCTTTTTTATACCCATAAGGTGCTTTTGCAGCTACATATAATCCTTTTTCTTTTCTAGCCCATACGCCACTTTTAACTTTTCTCGAAATATCTTTACTATACCAATCATTTATTAATGTTTTAAATTGAATCATATCATTATTTGAATTCTTTAGATATGTATCAACATTATCTAATATTGAAATGTATCGTATTTCTTTTTCTAGGAAATACATCTCAATTAAATAGTTTGCTTCAAAATTATTTCTACTTAATCTTGATAAATCTTTTGTTATAACGCAATTTATTGACTTTCTTTCAATATCATCTAACATTCTTTGAAAGTTTGGTCTGTCTGTATTAAGTCCTGTATATCCATCATCAATATAAAAATCATATAATTCAAAATTATTACCCAGTTGTTTGATTTTTTCTTCAATAATATTTTTTTGACTAACAATACTATCGCTTACCTCTTTATCCCCATCTTCTACTGATAGTCTTAAATATCCTGCTACTATATAATTATTCATAATATAAATCCTCTTATCCTAATTGTCTAATAACATAATCAACAATTAGTTTTATTAAACTTTCTTTTGATAATGAATCTTTTGTACATCTTGTAATTACCGTATATTCTTTATTGTTTATTTTTATAACTTCCTTTTCTTCAATATATGTTGCACTACTCATAATCAATCCTCCCTATTAAAGAATATGTAAATAATTATAAAAAATAACAAGTAAAACTCTTTCTTACTTGTTATTTTCAATAATAAACTTTTCACTTACGTAATAGTGTCTATTAAAACTCTTGCTTGTATTTAATCTTCAAATTTTATACGATCACTGTGGTATCTTTGCATTTTTTCTTTAAACATTTCATATACTTGCATATTTATATAATCATTGGGCTCAGGTTTATATAAAGTTGCTGATTTATCTTTAGAATGTTTTAATTTAAAAATTTCAACCTCTCCATCTAAAGAATATTCTGGAAGCATTACTGCATATTCATTTTCATCATATTTTACAATATCTAACAACTCATATTTATGTATTTGCTTTGCTTGATCATATAATTCTATTATAATTTTATCATTAGTTTTATCCATTATTCTCTTTCTCCTTCTTCTTTAAGTACTGGCGTTTCAAATCTACTATTTGTTCCTAATGCATTTTCATCATAACCACTATTAAGATCATCTTTTTTGGAACCCATAAATCTTTCGAATACTGTAACACCTTCTCTTCTTTCAGCTTCCATCTCAGTTGCTCTTCTCATTGCTTCACTTTGATGTGCATAATATCTAACTTTACCTTTATTACTTCTTTGGAAAGATTTAATATTTCTTCTAATTTCAGTTTTAGGAACATCACTTTTACTTGTTCCTTGTATATCAAATTTCTTTTTACCTTTTTTTGTTTTTTCCCCTTCTTTCTTACCTTTTTCTCCTTTAGCTGTTTTTTCAGTTTTTTTGCCTCTTAATTTCTCATTTTCTTTAGCCATTCTCATTAATCTTCTTGTACTTCTCATTTGAATATCTTCTTGACTTCTTGTAAATCTTAAATCGTCATTTATATCAGCTATTTCTGAAGCTGCAAGACCAAATTCAGCAGCAAGAACAGCTGGATTTAATTGACTAACTGTTTCAAGATATTCTTCTCCAGGAATTATCTCCCATCTTCCCGGAATTGTTTCTATTACTGTTTTCGTAACTTCTTCTGTTATTGTATGAGAACCAGAACTTATAATATTGGGTACTATTTCTGAAGCATTGAGCCATCCCATTGGTACACCTGTTTCTGACGTTGATCTCCAAATATCAAATCCAGAAATTTGACCACTAGAAATCAAATCATTTACTTGGTCTGGTGTAAATTGTTTTCCTAATTTATCTTGTAATACTTCTTGAACAAGTGAAACTAACGTTGTATCTTTATCTATTGCTTGATCTATTTTTACATCTGTCAAAACAGTTGGATCAAATCCTTTCCCATCCGAACCCGAGAAAAGTTTCCCTTGATATTCAAAAGCTAATCCTCTAAAGTATGATGTTTTATCTACAATTTGATTTCCACCATAAGCATCATATGTTAAAAGCCCACTACCTTTATCATATATATCTTCTAATGTTATATTTCCAACATCAGCTTTATCCATACCAGGAACTGTTTTTGTAATTGTTTCTGTTACTTCTTTTTCTATTTCTTCAGGTGGAATCCACTTACTTGTATCTGGTGTTTTCCCTTTTTTTATAACTTCTTGGTATAAGTATTTACTTATGTAAGCTCCAGTTGCCATTCTTGCTGCTGTTTTAAATCCTCTTACAACAGTTGTCATGTTAGCTTTATTAGCTTTATCATGTTGAGACATAGAAACTGCGTCTGTTGACACACTATCTATTTCTGTTCTTTCGGCTTCTACAAGCCTTCCTTCTAACTTACCTCTCCATAGTTCTCTTTGTTTAATAGTTGCTTCAATTTTTTCTTTTTCTATTGGGTCTTTAGTAATTCTTAGTAAAGAATTTAAATCTTCTATTTCTTTATCATAACTTGCAATTCTCTTCATTGAATTAATTATTCTATGCCTTTTATGAACCATTTGCGAATTTCTTTCTGCTGTTGCTTCTTCTAAATCATGAAGTCCTGCATTTAAAATTGCTACATTCCCCTCTTTATATCCTGTTATAGCTTTTACTCTTGGAACAATTGCTAATTTTATAAGAGAACCTACTGTTACTCTTGGTTCTTTTCCATCATTTTTTTCTTCTTGTATTTTTTGTGCTAAAGCTCTTTTTTCTTCTTCTATAAAATAATCTTTTCTTGCATGATATCTATGAGAAGGTTTATTTTTGAACATTCCTCTCGAATGTTTTTGTGATGTTGCTAGCATATCTTCCATTGGAGTAATTAAATATCCATCCACGCTTACTGGTCCTTTTGACTTTGCTTGTTTTACTCCTATTAATGCCCTATAAATAGGAGAAGCAACCCAAGTACCAACAGCTTTATTTACTGGTGCTTTTGTATGATTCCTTATAGTAATCATTGTATTCATTGCTTTTAAACCGAATTTTTGAGCAAAGCTTTGTTCATCTGATATTTGAGCTTTTACAGATTTTTCTCCATCTTTGCCTAAAGTCTTTAAGTTTTCTGCTGTATTTTGACGAGAATTATAAGTATAATTATTTGTTTCTATGAATTCTGTATCTTGGTCAATTAAAGCTTGAATTGCAGCTTTTTTAAAATCAGGACTACTAAAATCAGCTACTGTTTTCATTGCTGTTTCTTTAAATTTTTCTGCTTCCTCCGGATTTAATTTATGTATTTCTTCATATTTTTGCATTATTTCTCTTATTGATGTTGTTCTTAATCTTTGAAATTCTCTTTCATATGGAGAAAAGTCCTTTTGATGGGCTCTAGATAATCTTTCAAGTCTTGTTTGATATCCATCTAATAATAATTCATCTGAATCTTGTTCTTTACCTGGATAATCTTCTATTGTATACACTTCCACTTTTCTTTTTGTTCCATTTTCATCATAAGTATCTATAGTTTTTTTAGTTACATGTGATTTAAATCTATCAAAAGTTTTTATCCTTCTAGTTTCAGCTTCTCTATCTCCATAATATTGTTGTAGCATTGTTTGCCTAGGTTTTCTTGAAGGCTCTTTTTCTGGTTCTAGCTCTGGCTCTGGAATTGGAATTGTTGGGGGTTCTTTATAAATTGTTTTTACTAATTTCACAGGTGTATATGGTCCATCATCAAACATTCCATCTGCTCCACCTCTATCTGGTACGACTTCTATGCTATCTATTACTCTATCTATTTCTTCTTTTTTCATTCCAAGACGAGTAAGCATTCCCCTTTTTATTTTTTCATCATTTTCTTCTTTGCTACCAGGGAATGGTGCATATACTTCTGCATAATCTCCATCTGCAATTACAATTTTGATTACTTCTTCGTTTTCCATTTCTTTTGTTCCTTTCTTGAAATTTTATCTATTATTTTGGCTTAATTTTACTCCTTTTACTTCAAACATTATTATATAATTTTTTAGTACCAATGGTTTCAAGTTTTAAATTGTATCTCTCTATTTTTTTATTATTTTATAATACATTAATAAAAATATCAATACTGTAGTAACATTTTTTCAATATAGACTGGACTTATTTGAACGGTTGCTCCCTCACAACCTTTTGCTCAGCAGCTAAATCTTCCTGTAAATTAGCAATTGGATCTCCTTTACAAGCTAGCACAGAAGCAGAAAATGGCACTCCTGCTGCCGATTGAGGATATACGTCTACCCCGTGATCTGTATAGTATTCACCAAGACCAGCCGCTTTTATTTCATCAATACTTAAACCTTGTGTTAATTGATGTACCATAGTTCCTACCATTTCCAAGTGTGCTAGTTCTTCTGTTCCATAATGTTGTCAATTAAAAACTTTATAGTTATTGGCTGTGAAATATTATATAAAAAGTTCACAAAGTGAACTTTTATACTTATTTATTATTTTCTTTTAAATATCTTTGATACATTTCATCCATACTAGAAATATATTGCAAATCTTGTTTTACTCTAAATTTTTCATATTCTTTCTCTGCTTTTTCAACAGCTTGCTTATGTGAGACAGAACCTGCAT
>CALXQF010000046.1 GCA_944390505.1 uncultured Clostridia bacterium
TACTTAGATATGGCAGAAGCATTAAAAGAAGAAGCTTTTGATTATCGAGATTATGAAGAAGAATTAAAAAATCATGTGGATGAACCAATTAAAGAAACAACAGATAAAGAAATTAAAATTAATGTTAATTCACAAGAACAATATATGATTATTGGTCCATATAAAATGGAATATGTAGAAGGAAATTCAGCTAGTGCTAAATTTGCTGGAATTTCCGACATGGTAGTAAAAGGCTATAATGATGAAGAAAAACAAGAATTTATTAAAGATATAGAAATTGTCAGCTACATTCAAAATGGTGTAGAACATGAACTTCAATTCTTTACACCTTTAGAAGAAGAAGGATATGTGGATAGAAATGAACAATCCTATCCAGTCAGTGGTGAGGAATTTTATATTAAAATTAAAAATCCTAACCAAAATGTGACAGATAGTAATCAAAGAGTAAGATACATCAATATAAAAGTAGAATATTCTTATATGACAGTTTATGCAATTCAATGTGAATTAGAAGGTCGTCAATTAGTAGCAAAACCTGTTAGAACAGGACATGATGATTCCTATAATGCAGATGGAGAATTAACATCTTGTAGTGTTGACTACAGATGGCAAGTAAGTGAAAATCCTTTACCACAACAATTCATGATAGATGCATGGGGAGAAAGAAACCTTTATCAATTAGAAATTGAACTAGATGGAAATGGAAACGGCAAAGGAATTGACATTACCATGAAACTAGGTGGTTATGTATGGGAAGATGTCAAAGGCAATAAACAAAATGTTTCAGATGGTATTTATTCTAGCCTATATAATGCAGAAGAAATCGATAGAATTCTTCCAAATGTAAAAGTAACATTATATGAATGCCCAGTAGATGAAAACGGAAATTTACAATATCAAAATGGAGAATTAGTTAGTCATGTAGCAGATTTAATGGCAAATGCTGATTTAGAAAATTTATCAGATTCTGAATTACAATATTACATGAACCCAACTATTACAGATGAATATGGATATTATCAATTTAATGGATTAAATTCATCTAATAAATATTATGTAACATTCGAATACAATGGACAGATTTATTTACCAACAGAATATTTAGTAATTGACATGGAAGAGGATGGAAGTTTTGTTCATGCAGATTCAGTAAGTGACATGGTATTTAATGTAAAATTGTATAATACTGATATTTGGAATGCAACTTCTAAAGGAACAGAAGACCAAGACTTAAGAGATGACTATAATACACAATTTGGAGAAATTGGTTCCTCACCTAAAAACTACGTTTCTAGTAATTCTTTAGAAAGTGGAGAATTATTAAGAGAAGGAAGCACTTATTATAATGAAACATTTTCTACCAACGACTTAATGGGATTTGGACTAAATGAAGATGGAGGAGATTATGAAGAACAAGATGTGCAATTAATTGATGGATTTTATGAAATTCAAGATGGATATGTAGTAGAAACAGACACAATTCGTGAAGGTGAAATAAGTTTAAGAATTCAAGATTATATGGAAACACACCATCAATATCCAGATGAAGAAGCTTTATATGATATCTATCAAGAAATTGTGGATGATTATGCAAGAAGTTCAGTAGAAAGAGAAACATTATGGAAAAAGTTGCAATTTATTGAAGATTGCAAAATGCAAGCATATACTGGTTCACCATTTGAGAATGGAGAAATTGACTTATACCCAGTATATGACGACTTTACCATTGATAATGAAAATATGGTGATTCCAGGAGAAGGAACAAAGCCACCAATTTATGATGGACAATACTATGTAAACCTTGGATTATGGAGAAGAGAGCAAAATAACTTAGCATTAAGAAAAGATATTTATCGTGCAGCAACAAGAATTAATGGCAAAACAGAGGTATATGAATATGATAAACGTTCTGATGATGATAAATATTGGGAAATCCAATTAAGAATGCAAGACTATAATAATTATTATGGAACAAATTATAACAGAGAATTATACCCAGCAGATTATTACTATAGAGCAGAAGAAACTAACCTTTATGGTAGTGAATTAGAACTATATGTTACCTATAAAATCACCATCAGAAACTCTTCACAAGGATTATTAAATGAAATTACAGAAGTGGTAGACTATTATGATGAAGACTATACCTATATGCCAGACTTATCATGGGTAATGTATAAAAACGATAATACAGAAAACAACCAAAAAGTATCTATTTCTAGAGATGAATACTATAATATGATTGATAACTTAGATTTAGGTGAAATTGCCTATGCAAGAGATATTGATAGTAGTTATTCTACAAGAGCAAATTCAGATGGTACTTATTGCGGAGATAGTATTTATGGTGATAATTCTAAACAAGATTTAGAGCAAGAGTTCAATAGTGTTTATATTAATGGTTTAGATGGAAAACAATTAGCAACTGGTGAAAATGCATATATCTACTTAACATTTAAAGTAAATTCAGACAGCCAAGGACCAGTTATTCTAGATGATGATGATAGCTTAAAACAAAACTATGTTGAAATTAATGGATATAGAAGCTATTATTCAGATGGAACAACAATGCCAAATGAAGTAGTAATAGAAGGAAATGACACAGTGGCAGGAATTATTGATATGAACTCAACCCCTGGTAACTTAAGCTTAGATGATTTAGAAGGCAATAAATATGAAAAGAACTTTGAAGATGATACAGATAGGGCAAAAGGAATTAAAGTTTTACTAGAGGAAGAAGCAATTAGAAATATCATTGGTAATGTTTGGGAAGATGAAAGAACTGAAAGTATAAGCGACTCCATCATAGGAGACGGTGTAAGACAAGAAGATGAAATTGGCATCCAAGGTATTACTGTAGAATTAGTAGAAAAATTAGATAATGGAAGTGAATATGTATGGCAATCTGTACAAACAGATGAAAATGGAAACTACAGATTTTCTGATATCATTCCAGGTAACTATATTGTAAGATTTAGGTATGGACATAATAATGAAACTGTTCTAACAGCACCAGATGGAGGAGAAAATGCAGTATCTTATAATGGACAAGACTTTAAATCAACTGTATATCAACAAGATTTAGCAAACAATACAGGAATATCTGATTATACAGATGAATACTATAATATCCAAGAAGCAGATAGAATGAGTGTCAATGAAGAAACTGATTTATCAGATGCAAAAGACTTATGGGAAAACAAAACAATTGATACTGGTAGAACAGGAAACAATGGGACTCACTATGAAGACGAAACATTCCAAGGTAGAACACAAGTAAATGGGTATAGTAGTTCTAATGTTAATAACTATCAAGCAGAAGTATTAGCATCACCATATGCAGATGAAATAGATGAAACAAAAATACAAGAATTAATCAATCATACCAATATGACAGCAGAAACAGCTATTATTGTATTAGAAGGAGAATATAACAGAACTACTTCAGATGGATACAATGATCAAAGTAATGGTGCAAATGATTATCTATACGGAAACGACATCAACAGTAATTACACCTTAAATAATGTAGACTTTGGATTAACAGAAAGACCAAAAGCACAGCTAGAAATAGATAAAGAAGTAACAAATGTAAGATTAACTTTAGCAAATGGAAATCTATTATTTGATGCTAACGAAGCAGCAGACAATTTGATTTGGGTAGATGGAGAAAAATATCAATTAAACGAAGCTATGAAAAACGGAAAATATGAAGAATATTATGATGAAAGCAAAGAAGATGAAAATTACCACCGTTACTCATACAGAGAAGAGATTAACAAGCTAATTACAGGACTTTATGGAAGCGGTCAAAATGGATTAATTCAAGCAACAATGGATGAAGAATTAATGCATGGTGCAACCATTCAAATTAGCTATCAATTAACAGTAACCAATGTTGGAGAAACAGATTACACAGGTCAAGATTTCTATTATAAAGGGGATGGAGCAAATGAAGATAATAAAGTAACTACTACTGCTAATATTGTACTTGACTATGTAGCTAACAACTTACAATATAGAGAAACAGACAATGAAAACTGGGAGGTAGTAAGCGCTGAAAACTTAACAAATAATGATGATAGCAAACTAAATGATCGTCTTGTAAATAATAGTTTAACAGAACAGATTAATCAGTTTAATACAATTATACAAACTACTGGATTAAACGCAAACTTAAAACCAGGAGAAGAAACAAGCAAAGAATTGTTATTATCACAATTAATTACATCACAAAATACACAAGATGATAAAAGCTATGATAATATTACAGAAATTGTACAAACATCAAATACAGCAGGTAGAAGAATGGCATACTCTATTGTAGGAAACCAAGATCCAACTACTACTCCAACAGAAGTAGACTCTGCTATGTCAGAAAAAGTTATGATATTACCACCATTTGGTGTAATGACATATATTATCTATGCAGGAATTGCTATTGCAGCTATTGCAATACTTGCTGTGGGAATTGTAGTGATTAAGAAAAAAGTGACAAAATAGGACTATTGGGGACAGACACATTTAGGCATATTTTGATATTAGCGAAACTAAGGACTATCTAATTTAAAAATAAATTAGGTAGTCCTATTATTATTGATAAATTGTCAAGTGAAAAGTTTAAAGTAAATGAAATTTGCATAATTAAATTACTGCAAATGATAATTATATTGACGTTTCTCTTGTAATATTCAAGATTTTGCGGTAAAATAAAACAGTAAAAAGTTTAAAAAAGTAAAAAGAACACAAAAGATGGCAAAAAAGAGGGAAAACTTTTTTAATAAAGGTATCTAAAACGACAAACATTTTAAAAAGCTTGTACTAGAATAATGGCATGTCAAAATTTTAAGGAGAGTTTATCAATAAAAGTAAAACTTTAAAATAGACAATTAAATATAACAGATACCAATTAAAAAAGTAGGGGTGATGGAAAAGTGTTTCAAAATATACAAAAAGATATTCAAGAAGAATATCAAGATGATAGACCAAATCAAGCTAGAAGATCTATAAAAGAAATATTAAAAGGGCTATTTAGTTTGCAAAACATTGCACTTTATATCATAGCTATTATGATATCCATGGTAGGTTTTCGTGCAGAAAGTTTTATTTTAAGTATTAGCCCATTTGCAATTAGTTTTCTAGCAGCAATGCTTAGTAATCGTATGCCAATTGGGATTGTTTATATACTTACATTAGTTGGTACTTTTATTTCTTTTGGAGCCAATAGCTTATTAATATATTTTTTAACAACACTAGTATTTTTTATTTTTGTTCTTATGAAAAGACCAACAGAACAAGAAGAAGTGAATGAACAAAAAAAGGTAGGAATTCATCTTTTTCTAGCAGTTTTACTAGTACAAGTTGTACCAATGTTCTTCAGAAATTTTTATGTGTATGATTTATTAACTAGTATTATGCTTGCGATTTCTAGCTACATTTTTTATAAAATATTTACCAATTCTATTTTAATGATTAAAGAATTTGGAAATAAAAGGGTATTTTCTATTGAAGAAGTAATGGGAACTAGTTTATTACTTTCTATTAGTTTATGTGCATTAACTGATGTTTCCATTTTTGGATATAGTCTACGTAACACATTAAGTATCCTCATTGTCCTTATTTTAGGATGGAAAAATGGAATGTTAGTAGGAGCAACAGGTGGAATTACCATAGGAGTGGTACTAGGTATTATAGGAGATAGTGAACCAATCATGGTAGCTTCTTATGCTATTTCAGGGCTAATTGCAGGTATTTTCTATAAACTTGGTAAAATAGGTGTAATAGCAGGCTTTATTTTAGGTAATGTAATACTAACTTATGTAGCCAATGGAAATACAGTTCCAGTGATTTTGATTCAAGAAATTTTAATTGCATCATTAGGATTATTAGCAGTGCCAAAAAGATTTCAAATTGACATACAAGACTTATATGGAAAAAATAAACTATTGCCAGAAACAACCAGTAGAAGTTTAGCAGAAAATCAAGATACTATTTTTAAATTAAATAGTATGTCAGAAACAATCTCTGATTTAGCAAAAAGCTATCAAGAAGCAGCCACTACAGTATTAGAGGAAGAAGATGTTAGGCAACAAGAACTATCTAATGAACAAGTATTTAAAGAAGAGTTAGAGGTAAATTTGTCTCAGCTAGAAAATAATTTGCTTTATGATGACATAGAAGAAAACCGTGATGGAATTGTAGATGATGTTTTCAATCATTTATTAAAAAATGAATTAATTACAGAAAAAGAATTGGTGACTATTTTTGAAAATAGAAATCATTATATTGTAGGCTTTACAGAGAAAAATCCACAAGTACAAGAAGATGTTTCCAAAATGATTAAAGCAATTAATTCTGCTTATCGTATTAGCAAGATGAATTTTATCTGGAAAAAGAAAATGCAAGAGAGTAAAAAGAATGTATCTTCTCAGCTAGAAGGCGTATCAGAAGCTATTTCACAAATGGCAGAAGAAATGGAACAAGAAGAAAAAAATCCATTTTCAGTACAAGAACAAGAGATATTATCCTTACTAAAACAAAAAGAAATAGAGATAAGACAGATAAAAATAAAACAAAATACAACAGGAAGGTATTTTGTAGAAGTTTATACGGACTTATGTGAAAATGAAGACGGCAAACAATGTAATATCAAAAAAATTGCAAAAATATTAGAAAAAGTTTTGCAAACTAAGATGAATATTCAAGGACAAGAGTGTGGAATAAGAGAGCAAAAAGTGCAATGCAAATTTACCTATTATTCAGAAGATAATTATAAATTACAAGTAGGTGTTGCTACTACCACAAAAGCAGGGTCTCCTGTTTCAGGAGATAGCCATATAGAAACAAAACTAGAAGATGGTAAATATTTATTAGCAATTAGTGATGGAATGGGTTCAGGGCCGGAGGCAATGAAAAGCAGCAAAGTAGCCATTAAAATGTTAGAAAGATTATTAAAAGCCGGTTTTGATAAAGAATCTTCTTTAAAATTAATTAATTCAACATTAATTGCTAATACCAAAGAAGATATGTATGCAACACTAGACATTCAAATATTAGATTTATTTGCAGGAAATATGGAATTTATCAAAAATGGTGCTTGTCCAACTTTCGTGAAAAGAAAAAAAGAAGTACAATTATTAAAATCCATTACACTTCCAGCAGGAATTATGGAAAATCCAGATTTAGTAGTGTATGACTACGACCTAGAAGATGGAGATATTATTGTAATGTGTAGTGATGGAGTCATTGATGCTAACACAGAATATATTAATAAAGAATTATGGGTAAAATATTTATTAGAAGATATACAGTCAGATGATGCACAGCAAATAGCAAATATGATTATTAATGAAGCGGTAGATCACCAGTTTGGTATGCAAAAAGATGATATTACGGTTATTGTAGCAAAAGTAAATAGTAAGAAAGAAAATAAAAAAATAGTATAGATTATTTTTAGGACAAATCTATGTAGTTTTACAAAAATGTAATAGAAAATTCATCGGATTTAATAATTAAAGAGATATTATTAATTTACAAAAATTCATAATATCTCTTTTAAGAAACTCTCTTTTGAATAATTTGATGAACATATTGACCAATTTCTTTATCACTTAATTTTAAAATTTTAATTAATTTTTCTAAAATATCAGTACGTGGTAAACAAATTTCTTTATCTATTCTAATATATTGCCTTAAGCTAATATCTAGCAGTAAAGACATTTTTTCTTGTGTATAACCTAAATCTTTTTTCACTAATCATGTAATCACCAAAAAAATCATGTCATAGATTGTCATAATTTGGTATTGACATTAAATATCACATTATCTATTATAAATTAATAAAGGAAGAAAAGTAAATTTGGAAAGGGGAACTAAAGAAAATGAAAGATGGAAAAAACAAAGAAAAATTCTTTGATACTTATAATAAAATACATAACTTATCATTAAATAATGGTATTACTTTAATAGCACTTGTTGTAACGATATTGTTCTCTTATGACGAAATGATAAAATTCAGTAATAGCAAAGGTTTCCTCCTAGCAACAATTTAGTAAAAAATAAATTTTCACATATTTAAAAGATGAATTGTAAAAAATATAAATACAATTTCATCTTTTTTTGATTTTATAATAAAAAAACAAAATTAATAGAAAATGGAGGATTTAAAATTATGGAAAATAAAGAATTAAAAGAAAAATTTGTAGATGAAAGAACAGGAATTGAATATAGGTTAGTTGGAGATTATTATATACC
>CALXQF010000047.1 GCA_944390505.1 uncultured Clostridia bacterium
ATAATATTTCCTTCTTTATCTGTAATTACTGCACCAAAAGGCCCACCTTCATTTTTGTTCATTCCGCTTTTGGGCACATTCTTTTGCAATTTTCATGTATTCATTCATATTTTCTCATTCCCTCTCTTTTTATTTCTACTTTATCATATTATATTCTTTTGTATTTTTCAATAAAGATTCTAGAATAATTATTTAATTTCACTAAAAAGGATTCTACAGCAATTTGTAGAATCCTTTTTTATGGAATTTTACTCTTTAATCATAGCCTGTAGATGGTAATATTATATCATTTATACTCCAATAATAGAAAATCCATTGTCTACATGAATTACTTCTCCTGTAACAGCAGAAGACATATTGCTAAATAAAAAGCTTGCTACATCACCTACCTGTTTTGTAGTAACATTTTGATGTAATGGTGCTTTTTCTTCTACTACTGTTAAAATATTACCAAAATCTTTAATTCCTTTTGCTGATAGAGTTTTAATAGGTCCGGCAGAAATAGCATTAATTCTCATTTTTTCTTTTCCTAAATCTTTTGCTAAATATTGAATACTTGTTTCTAAAGCTGCTTTTGCAACTCCCATCACATTGTAACCTTCTACTACTTTTTCTGAACCAAAATAAGTAAGAGCAACAATGCTTGCTTCTGGTTTTAATAGTCCAATTTCTTTTGCAATCCTAGAAACAGCAACTAATGAATATGCACTAATATCTGATGCATGTAAAAATCCTTCGCGAGAGGTAGCAATAAAATCATTTCTTAAGTCTTCTGTATTGGCATGTGCAATACTATGTAAAATTCCATCAATTTGACCTTGTTCTTCTTTAATTGTTTTTAAACATTTTTCAATGTCTTCGTCAGTAGCTACATCACATGGATAAGTTTTTGCATCAGGTATTTCCCCTATTAACTCTTGAATTTTATCTTCTTTTTCTGTTGGATGGTGGGTAAATATCACTTTTGCACCATTTTCATGAGCAGACATGGCAACTCCCCATGCAATGCTCCACTTATTTCTAATTCCCATTACTAAAATTGTTTTACCTTCTAATAACATTCTTTTTTCCTCCTTGTATTTTAATTTTTACTAAATTACATTTTGATTAATTTATTTATTCAATCTATAGAAAAATTGCTTTTGCCAAATTCAAATATTGGAATAATATTTTTTAAACAAAGATTACTATTAAAAATATATTTTAATCAAATGTATTTCCAATTTGACGATATTTTTCATATCTTTTTTCCAACATTTCCGTTGGTTTCATTTTTTCTATTTCTGCAATATCTTGCAAAATTTTTTGTCTTAACTGATGAACCACTTTTTCAAAATCATTTTCGATTCCTTTTTTAGGCTCCTTGATAATTTCATCTATAATTCCTAATTCTTTTAAATCATAAGACGTAAGTTTCATATTTTCTGCTGCTTCTTTACATTTACTAGAATCTTTATATAAAATACTTGCAAATCCCTCTGGTGAAAGAATACTATAAACTGCATTTTCTAACATATAAATTTTATCTGCAATACAAATTGCTAATGCTCCTCCGCTAGAACCTTCTCCTATTACAACTGCTATAATTGGAGTTTTTAATTGTGACATTTCAAACATGCTTCTTGCAATAGCTTCTCCTTGCCCTCTTTCTTCAGCCCCCATTCCTGGATAAGCACCAGGAGTATCGATAATTGTAATAATTGGTCTACCAAATTTTTCGGCCTGTTTCATTAATCTGATTGCTTTTCGATATCCTTCAGGATTAGGCATACCAAAGTTTCTTTCCATATTTTCTTTAGTTGTTTTCCCCTTTTGCTGCGCAATAACAGTAACAGGTATTCCTTCCAAATATCCTATACCACAAATAAAAGCTTTATCATCCCCATAGTTTCTATCTCCGTGTAATTCCATAAAATCATCAATTAAATTTTCAATATAATCTGATGCTTTTGGTCTTTGGGCTTCTCTTGCTTTTAATACTCTATCCCATGCTTTTAATTGATTACTCATTAATTTTCACCTCTTATCTTTTATAAATATTATATTCAAACTAAATATATTGCAACGTTTGACCTTGGTGTCGCAGTTTCCTATTGTGCAAGAAAATCTACGATTTTCTGCACATACTAGTAAGAAAACTGCTCCAATTCGCACTCGCTTTGCTCGTTTGGTCGCTTACGCGGTCTACACTTTTGCAATATATTTAGTTTGAATGTATTTTAAAAGCTATTATTTATTTTCTGTAGAATGATGTAACTTTAAAATTTGATATAGCACTTTTTTCATATCTTTTCTTTCAACAATTTTATCAATAAAACCATGTTCTAATAGAAACTCGGAACTTTGAAAACCTTCTGGTAATTTTTGTTTCACTGTTTGTTCAATTACTCTTGGACCTGCAAAACCAATTAATGCTTTTGGCTCTGCTAATATAATATCACCTAGGCTAGCAAAACTTGCTGTTACACCACCAGTGGTTGGGTCTGTTAGTACACAAACAGAAAGTAATCCTGCTTTATTTAATTTCATAAACGCTTGTGTTGTTTTTGCCATTTGCATTAAGGATATAATCCCTTCTTGCATTCTAGCTCCTCCAGAAACACAAAAGATGATAATAGGAAGTCTTTGTTTTGTTGCTTCTTCTATAGCATATGTGATTTTTTCTCCTACTACACTTCCCATACTTCCCATCATAAAGTTTCCATCCATTACTGCTAATATTGCTTTTTCTCCATAGATTTCTCCAATTCCAGTTTGTACAGCTTCCTTTAATTTTGTCTTTTCTTGTAATGCTTGTATTTTTTTTACATAACCTTCAAAATGAAGTGGGTCTTTTATTGGCATATCGCTATTCATTTCTTCAAATGTGCCTTCATCTACAATTTGAGCAATTCTTCTCCTGCTAGAAATTCTAAAATGCTTTCCACAATTTGGACATACATTCAAATTTTCATGAACTTCTTCTTTATATAAAATTTCTTTACAATTATCACATTTTACCCATTTGCCAATTAGCATGTTAGATGCTTCTTCATTTTTGACAATTTCTGAACCAACTTGATTAATCTTTTTTATTTGATCAATCACCATTTTAAGTTCACTCTTCCCTTCTTTTTTAATTTATTGTTACTAGATAATTGTCTTGATTAATTTTATTGTTCAAACTCTATATATTGCAAAGTGTAGACCGCGTAAGCTTATCTAGTAACAATTTATTTATTAAAACTCCATATATTGCAAAAGTGTAGACCGCGTAATTTACTGATTTAGCATTTCTTTTTGAATAAAAGATGTATCATAATCATTACTTAAAAACTTTTTGTTTTCTAATATTTGATAAAGAAAATCTCTATTAGTTTCAATTCCTTCTATAACTAGTTCACCTAATGCACTTTTCATTTTAGCAATAGATTCTTCTCTGTCTTTACCATGTACAATTAATTTTGCAATCATGGCATCATAACATTGTGGAATAGTATATCCTTCATAAATAGCTGTATCTACACGTATTCCATTACCTCCAGGAAAATGTAATCCTGTTATTTTGCCTGGTGAAGGCATAAAGTTTTTGAATGGATTTTCAGCATTAATACGGCATTCCATACTGTGACCATGAAATGTAATATCTTTTTGTGTAAATTCTAATTCTTTACCACTTGCTATTTTAATTTGTTCTTTCACAATATCAATTCCTGTAATTGCTTCTGTAATTGGATGTTCTACTTGGAGTCTTGTGTTCATTTCCATAAAATAATAATTCCTGTCTTTATCAACTAAAAATTCAATTGTGCCAACGTTTTGATAGCCAATTTCTTTCATGGCATTCACTGCTACTTTAGACATTTTTTGTCTTTGTTTTTCAGATAAAATAGAGGATGGTGTTTCTTCTATCATTTTTTGATTATTTCTTTGAATAGAGCAATCTCTTTCTCCTAAAGATACAACATTTCCATGTTCATCCGCTAATAATTGAACTTCTATATGTCTTGGATTTTCAATAAATTTTTCAAGATAAATAGCATCATCATTAAAAGAATTTTTTGCCTCTTGTTTTACTAATCGAAATGCACCTTTTAATTCATTTTCTTCGTGAACAATACGAATTCCTTTTCCTCCACCACCACTAGAAGCCTTTAAAATAACAGGATAGCCTATTTGTTTTGCTATTTTTTCTGCTTGTTTTTCATCTTTTAGCACACCATTTGAACCAGGTACTACAGGTACTCCTGCTTTTTCCATGGTTTCTTTTGCTTTTGATTTATTGCCCATTAAAGTAATCATTTCTTTAGATGGTCCTATCCATTTTAGTCCTATTTCTTCACAAATTTGTGCAAAGTGAGCATTTTCTGACAAAAAACCAAATCCTGGATGAATACTATCACAACCAGTTAAACAAGCAGTTTCTATAATATTTTTAATATTTAAGTAACTTTTAGACATTTTAGCAGGACCAATACAAACAGCTCTATCTGCTAGTCTAACATGTAATGCTTCTTTGTCTGCTTCTGAGTAAATAGCCACTGTTTCTATTCCTAGTTCTCTACATGCTCTAATAATTCTAACAGCTACTTCTCCTCTATTAGCAATTAAAATTCGTTTTAGCATTTTTTATATTTGGAATAATTAAATTATCATTTTAGTTATTCCATTGCTCCTTTCTTATAACTTTTATTATTGTCTGCTATATTTTTAACACCTTATACAATGGCAAAAGTAAGTTCACCTTTTGCTACTACTTTACCATTGACAGAAGCAGTTGCCTCTCCTACCCCTACTGGTCCTTTTTGTTTAATAATATGTACTTCTAGTTTTAATACATCACCTGGTAATACAGGCTTTTTAAAACGCATTCCATCAATTCCACCAAATAAAGCATTTTTACCTTTGTTTTCTTCTTTAGAGAGAATGGCAACAGCACCGGCTTGTGCCAATGACTCTACAATTAGAACACCTGGCATAATTGGATTGCCTGGGAAATGCCCGGCAAAAAATGGTTCATTAATACATACGTTTTTATAGGCAATACAGCTTTCTCCTGGTACTAGTTCTTCTACTCTATCTAGCATCAAAATAGGAGGTCTTTGTGGAATAATTTTCATAATTTCATTAATATCTAACATATTTACTCCCTCATATTTCATATTTAGGCTTTTAAAATAGGATTGCCTATTACCTTTTTAATATTTCTTTTTAAAGTTTCCTATATTGATTGTTTTATCATTTTAAAGTTCTATATATATTAGCTCTTTCATTATTCAAACTTTAAATATTATCTAATTTTAAATAGCACACTGCCATATTCTACTAAATCTTCATCTTGATAGCATATTTCTGCTATTTCTCCATCAACATCACTTTCAATTTCATTCATTAATTTCATTGCTTCAATAATACAAAGCACATCACCTTTTTTTACTTTATCCCCTACTTTCACAAAAGGTTCTGCTGTAGTAGATGGCTTACTATAAAAAGTTCCAACCATTGGTGAAGTAATCTGTTTCAAATTCTCTTCCACCTTTGTATCTTGCAGTATATTAGTGATAGCTGGTGTTTCTTCTACTTTATTTTCTACAACTTTTACTGCAGTTTGTGCTTTTTTCATATTTAATTTTGTTCCATCTGCAAGCTCAATATGAATTTCTTCTAAATTAGAATTTTCCATATCTGTAATCAATTGTTTAATTTCATTATATTCCATACATCTACTCCTCCCATTTTTTCAAAACAACTGTGCTATTATGTCCTCCAAATCCTAAAGAATTTGACATTGCATATTGAATATCTTTATTTCTACCTTCATTTGGTACAACATCTAAATCGCATTCTTCGTCTTTGACTTTGTATCCAATTGTTGGAGGAACAAATCCTTCTTGTAATGCTTTTATACATGCAATTGCTTCTACTGCACCTGCTGCACCTAATAAATGTCCTGTATTTCCTTTTGTTGAACTAACCATTACCTCTTTACTATGTTCTCTTAATGCTGTTTTAATTGCCATTGTTTCGCATTTATCATTAAGAGGTGTAGAAGTTCCGTGTGCATTAATATAATCAACTTTGTCTGGAGTGATGTTTGCATCTTGCATTGCAAGTTTCATTGCTCTTGCACCACCTTCTCCTCCTGGAGCAGGTGAAGTAATATGAAATGCATCTGAACTTGCTCCATATCCTACTAATTCAGCATAAATGGTTGCATTTCTCTTTTTAGCATGTTCTAATTCTTCTAATACTAAAACACCGGCGCCTTCTCCCATAACAAAGCCACTTCTTTCTTTATCAAATGGGATACTTGCTCTTGTAACATCTTCTTGAATTGCTAAAGCTTTAATGTTTGCAAATCCTGCAATTCCAGTTGGAGTAATAGACGCTTCTGTACCTCCTGCAAAAACTACATCTTGGTAGCCGTGTCTTATCATTCTAAATGCTTCTCCAATTGAGTGAGTACCGCTTGCACATGCTGTTACAACACAAAAAGATTCTCCTTTTAATCCTAAATCAATTGCTACGTTTCCTGTTGCCATATTCGTAATGGTCATTGGAATATACATTGGAGATACTCTATCTGGTCCTTTTTCTACTAAATTTCTATTTTGTTCTTCGATTGTATAAAGTCCTCCAATTCCAGAACTAATAATAGTTCCTACTCTTGTCATATCTGTATTCTCTTCATTAATTTTACTATCTTTCATAGCTTCTCTTGCAGCTACCATTGCTAATTGAGAAAAACGATCTAACCTTTTTAAAGATTTTGCTTCAAAATGTTCTTCTGGCTTAAAATCCTTTATTTCTGCTGCTATTTTTACCTTTTGATTGGAAGCATCAAATTGTGTAATTGGACCAATTCCACATTCTTTATTTTTAATTCCTTTCCAAAAATTTTCTACATTATTTCCAATAGGAGTAATTGCTCCCATACCTGTAATTACTACTCTTTTTTCACTCATTTTTTTGTTTCCTTTCCTTTTTACATTAACATTCCGCCGTCTACGTTTAGCACTTGACCTGTAATATAGGTATTTTCTTCATTTGCTAAAAAGTAGACTGCTTTTGCTACTTCTTCTGCTGTTCCCATTTTCTTTAACGGAATTTGCTCATTAATTTTTTCTTTTACTTCATCTTTTAGCACACTAGTCATGTCAGTTTGAATAAAACCTGGAGCTACACAGTTTGCTAAAATATTTCTACTTGCTAATTCTTTTGCAACTGATTTTGTAAAACCAATAATTCCTGCTTTTGATGCTGCATAATTTGCTTGACCTGCATTACCACTAACACCTACTACAGAAGAAATATTGACAATTTTTCCATAACGTTTTTTCATCATAGTCGGAATGACATTTTTAGTCATATTAAATGTTCCTTTTAAATTCACATCTAATACCTTATTAAAATCTTCTTGTGACATTCTCATCAATAGACTGTCTTTGGTAATTCCAGCATTATTCACTAATACATCTATGGTTCCAAATTGCTCAATTGCTTGCTTTACTAATTCTTCGCAAGATTGATAATCTGTTACATCATTTTTTACAAATAAGATTTCTAAATCTTCATCTGTATTTTGTTTAATTTCTTTTGCAATTTGATAAGTGTCTGTATTTTCTGAAACATAGTTGATTACCAAATTATATCCATGTTTTGCAAATTCTTCTGCTATCTTTTTTCCAATTCCTCTTGTTCCTCCTGTAATGAGAGCTACTCTTTTTTCATTCATTTTTCTAATTCCTCCAACATATTTTTCAATTCTTCTACTGTTCCTATATGATAAGTAACAGCTTCTTTATTTTCTTTTTTAATAAAGCCTGTTAAAGCTTTGCCTGGTCCTACTTCTATGTAAGTATCTATTTCTATTTGCCTCATTTTTTGAATAGTTTTATCAAATCGAACTGGTGAAATAATATGTTTTGCCAAAATTTCAGACATGTTATCAGATGAACTATAAAACTCACCATCTAAATTCTTGATAACTTTTTCTGGTTGAATGGTAAAATGGGCTTTTTCTAAATATTCTTGATACATTTGGCTTGCTTTTTGCAATTTGATAGTATGAAATGGGCCTGATGTATTTAAGGCAATCACTTTTTTTGCTCCATTTTGTTTAAATTCTTCTATTACTTCTTGAATTGTACTTACTTCTCCTGATACTACAGTTTGACCATAATAGTTATAATTAGCTGGTACTACAAATTTTCCTGCTTCAT
>CALXQF010000048.1 GCA_944390505.1 uncultured Clostridia bacterium
GTCCTAAATAATAGGACCAAAGGTGTCTGTCCCCAACGGTCCTGCTATTTGGCAAGTTTCCTTAAAACTCTTGACTTTAGCAAACTCATGTTTTATAATAAATAGGTCAAAATAGAAAATATAATTTGGGGGCAATTATGCAAAACAGTATTATCATAAAAGGTGCAAAAGAGCACAACTTAAAAGATATTAATTTGGAGATACCAAGAGATAAATTAGTGGTAATTACAGGACTTTCTGGTTCTGGTAAATCTTCACTTGCTTTTGATACTCTATATGCAGAAGGACAAAGAAGATATGTAGAGAGTTTATCTTCTTATGCAAGACAGTTTTTAGGAATGATGGAAAAACCAGAAGTAGAGTCAATAGAAGGGCTTTCACCAGCTATTTCAATTGATCAAAAAACAACTTCTCGTAATCCACGTTCTACTGTAGGAACAGTTACAGAGATTTACGACTATATTCGTTTGCTCTATGCACGTATTGGTGTACCATATTGTCCAAACTGTGGTAAAAAAATAGAAAAGCAAACAGTAGACCAAATTGTAGATAATGTCATGAGTTTGGAAGAAGGAACTAGAATTCAAGTGCTAGCTCCTGTTGTTCGTGGAAGAAAAGGGGAATATACCAAATTAATGCAAGACTTTCAAAAAGAAGGTTTTGTTCGTGTGAGAATTGATGGTGAAACTTATGAGTTAACAGATGATATTACCATTGACAGAAAGAAAAAGCATAATATTGAATTAATTGTAGATAGATTAGTCGTAAAACCAGACATTCGAACAAGATTAACAGAATCTGTAGAAACTGCTTTAAAATATGCCAACAATTTAGTACTCATTGATATTCCTGGCGGTAAAGAGCGTTTATTTAGCCAAAACTATGCTTGTCCAGATTGTGGTATTAGTATTGAAGAATTAACACCAAGAATGTTTTCTTTTAACAACCCATTTGGTGCATGTCCTACCTGTACAGGTATTGGCTATTTAATGAAAATGGATGAAGATTTAATTATTCCAGACAAAGATAAAACATTATATGATGGGGTAAAAGCTTTTGGTGCAAGTACCATGAAAAAGGGTGACACCATGGCAAAAATGTATTTTGAAAGCATTGGAAGACATTATGGTGTAGATATTAAAGTACCAATTAGAAAATTACCACGCTGGTTTTTAGAAAAAATTTTATATGGTACAGGAGATGAAGTTATTGATTTTGAATACACTTCTTATGCAGGTACCAGAAGATTTAGCACTCCATTTGAAGGTGTTTTACCAGCATTAGATAGAAGATATAATGAAACAAAATCACAGGGGATGAGAGATTTTTACGAGCTATACATGAGTGAAAGTGAATGTTATACTTGTCATGGGGCAAGACTTAAAAAAGAAAGTTTATCTGTGAAAGTTGGAGATAAGAATATCAATGAATTAACTGAGATGTCAATTGACAAAATTAAAACCTTTTTAAATTCTTTAGAATTAAATAACAAAGATAGAATGATAGCAGACCAAATTTTGAAAGAATTAAATAAAAGATTACAATTTTTAATCGATGTAGGATTAGATTATTTAACTCTTTCTAGAAGTGCTGGAAGTTTGTCTGGTGGGGAAGCACAACGTATTCGTTTAGCAACACAAATTGGTTCTGGATTAACAGGTGTATTATATATTTTAGACGAACCAAGTATTGGTTTACATCAAAGAGATAATGACAAATTATTGGCAACTTTAAAAAAATTAAGAGATTTAGGAAACACAGTTTTAGTTGTAGAGCATGATGAAGACACTATGTATGCAGCTGATCAAATTATTGACATAGGACCAGGACCTGGTGTTCATGGAGGAAAGGTAATTGCACAAGGAACAGCAGAAGAAATTAAACAAGTGCCAGAATCTATTACAGGACAATATTTAAGTGGCAAAAAGCAAATTCTAATTCCTAAAAAAAGAAGAAAATCCAATGGAAAAGCAATCGAAGTAAAAGGAGCAACAGAGCATAATTTAAAAAATATTAATGTCAAATTTCCATTAGGTCAATTTATTTGTGTAACTGGTGTTTCTGGATCTGGAAAAAGTACTTTAGTGAATGAAATATTATATAAAACATTAGCAAGAGACTTATATGGCTCTAATGAAAAGCCAGGAAAGTGCAAAGAAATTAAAGGAATTGAAAATATTGATAAAATTATTAATATCGATCAATCACCAATTGGAAGAACCCCACGTTCTAATCCAGCAACTTACACGGGAGTATTTGATGTCATAAGGGATATTTTTTCCACAACACCAGAAGCAAAAATGCGTGGATATGATAAAGGTAGGTTTAGCTTTAATGTAACAGGCGGTAGATGTGAAGCTTGTAATGGTGACGGTGTACTAAAAATAGAAATGCACTTTTTACCAGATATTTATGTACCATGTGAAGTTTGTAAAGGGCAAAGATATAATAGAGAAACATTAGAGGTAAAATATAAAGGAAAAAGTATAGCAGATGTATTAGATATGACAGTAGAAGAAGCATTAGAATTTTTCAAAAATATTCCAAGAATTAAAAATAAAATACAGACATTATATGATGTAGGGCTTGGTTATATTAAATTAGGACAACCTTCTACCACTTTATCAGGTGGGGAAGCACAACGTGTGAAACTCGCAACAGAGCTTTCTAAAAAAGCAACAGGAAAAACACTATATATTTTAGATGAGCCAACAACTGGGCTTCATATAGCAGATGTTCACAAATTAGTAGATATTTTGCAAAGATTAGTAGATACTGGAAATAGTATTATTGTCATAGAACACAATTTAGATTTGATTAAAACAG
Source organism: uncultured Clostridia bacterium (assembly GCA_944390505.1). GTDB lineage: Bacteria > Bacillota > Clostridia > TANB77 > CAG-508 > CAG-273. The sequence goes on from CALXQF010000048.1 coordinate 2,827, forward strand.
CGGATTATATTATCGATTTAGGACCAGAAGGAGGAGAAAAGGGAGGACAAATTATAGCAGTAGGCTCTCCTGAACAAATTGTAAAAAATGAGCAAAGCTATACTGGTCAATTTTTGAAAAAATATTTAGAAAAATAAATTGCGTTTTTTACAATGAAAAAAGTAATTTTTCTACAAAATACTATAAAAGCAAATAGCTAATGAAATGAAGAATTGATCCTTTATTTCATTAGCTATTTAGGAACAAGAAAAAATCATAAGAGGTACAAGACTAAATGGACATTCAAGAAAAACAAAAAGTAAAGAAAAAACAAAAAGAAAGGGAATAAGTTAAAAAACTTTCTATAATCTATAAAATATATATAAAAAACTCGAATGTCCACTTAATTTTGTACCTCTTATTTAGGGAGTCACAAATAAAGTTAATTATTTACAATCTTTGTTGTTATTTCTTTCATTGTTGTTATTATTTTGGTTATTTTTGTTGTTCTTATTATTTTTGTTTTGTTTATTTTGCTTTTCTGACATATTAAGCACCTCCATTTCTTTACTTACAATACTAGTTTGTACTAAAAATAAAAAAATATTCAAAAATTTTAAAATAAATTATAAGTATTTGCCATTAATTTTATTTTTTAGATATACAATTTTACTTGCAAAATATGGAAAAATATGTATATAATGTGTATATTATATTTCTAGCCGAAAGGCAAAAATGATGTAGTATTTCAAGCCTTATTTACATGAGGGAAAGAAGGAATAACAAAAGCACTGTTAGAGGATATACTAAAGATAAAAATACATAAATTAGACCTAGACAAAAGCAAAGACTTACTAAATGATAATAAAAAAGATAAAAAATCCTATGACGCACCTATATATTGTGCAATAGGATTTTTATTTTATCAAAAGGTTTCATCTTGTTTTTTTATAATAATTCATATATAATGATTCGAGATAAACTTAGAAAGGAAAAGTAAAAATGAATATAGTAATAGGAATAGAAGGATATGTAGGAGCAGGAAAAACAGCAATATGTAAGGAATTGTTAAACCATATCCCCAACAGCATTTTATTAGATGGAGGAAAATTATATAGAGCAATTGTATATAGTTTAATGAAATCAGGATTAGATTTAAATACTCTGAAACAAAACATGCAACATGTAGATATTAAATCTATTATGGAACAGCTAAAAGTGAAAATAGCAATAGAAAACAAAAATACAGAAATTTATGTGAATGGAGAAAAAGTAGATGACGAAAACCTACAATCTGCTAGTTCTTCTATGGCTGTTTCAGAAGTGGGAACAATAGCAAATAATGAAAATTTGTATATTTTTGGCAGAAACTTAATTAATGACTTAAAACAAAATTTTAATGTCATTGTTTCTGGTAGAGCATTAATGGAAATTTATCCAAAATTAGATTATCACTTTTTAATTACTGCGTCTCTAGAGGAACGAATTCGTAGAAAAAGCATACAATATAAAGGAAACATAGATTTAGAAAAATTAAAACAAAATATTCAAAAAAGAGATGAATTACAAGAAAAAGCAGGTTATTACAAACAATATGATAACACAATTGTAGTAGATGTTACCAATTGTAAAACAGTAGAAGAATCAACAAAGGAAGTATTAAAGTTTATACAGAATCAATAATAAATTTGAAAATATAGTAATGAAAGATGTATGATTAATAATGCTATCAATTAGAAATGGTTTTCAATATAAATGTAAATTAATATAATGAAAAGCTTGCGAAGAGATGCAAGCTGCAGAAAGGTAAAAAGTAAAATGCAATATCAAAACAAAAAACTAAAAGAATTTGAAGATTATATACATAATAAAAAAATGGCTGTTATAGGTTTAGGGGTTAGTAATAAGCCTTTAATCTCTTACTTCTATCACTTGGGAGCAAAAGTTTCTTTTTTTGACAAAAGATCAATTGATAAAATAGATGAAGATATAATTAGTGAAATTCAAAAGTATGGTTTTGAATTATATACAGGAGAAGACAATTTAAAACATTTACAAAGCTTTTCTATCATTTTTCGTTCACCAAGTTGTAGACCAGATACTCCAGAAATTGTAGCAGAAGTACAAAAAGGGGCTATTTTAACATCTGAAATAGAAATGTTAATGGAACTTTGTCCTGGTACTATTATAGGTATTACAGGAAGTGATGGGAAAACAACAACCACTAATTTAATTTATCAAATTTTAAAAGAAAATGGTTACCATTGCTACCTCGGAGGAAATATTGGTATTCCATTGTTTACAAAAGTAAAAGAAATGAAACCAGAAGATATAGTGGTGCTAGAATTAAGCAGTTTTCAATTAATGAATATGAAAATTAGCCCACATATTTCTGTTATTACCAACATTTCTCCAAATCACTTAGATATTCATAAATCTTATGAAGAATATATTGATGCAAAAAAGAACATTTTTAAATTTCAAAAAGGAAATGATATTTTAATATTAAATTATGATAATGAAATAACAAGAAGCTTCAAAAATGAAGCAAAAGGAAAGGTTATTTATTTTAGTCGAAAAGAAAAACTAGAAAATGGTATTATTTATGATAATGGAACCATTAAACAATGTGAAGACAATGTAAGAAGACATATTTTAAATGTAAAAGATGTTGTATTAAGAGGAGTACATAATTATGAAAATATTTGTGCAGCAGTAGCAGCTACTAGTAGTCTGGTAGAACCAGAAACACAAGTAAAAGCCATTAAACAGTTTAAGGGAGTAGAACATCGTTTAGAGTTTGTAAAAGAAATAAATGGTGTAAAATGGTATAATGATTCTATTGGCACATCTCCAACTAGAACTATTGCTGGACTTCATTCGTTTGACGAAAAAATTGTATTAATAGCAGGAGGATATGATAAACATTTAGATTATACACCGATTGCAAAACCAATTGTAGAAAATGTAAGTCAGCTAATTTTAATGGGAGCAACTGCGCCCAAAATTGAAGAAGCTGTTAAAAATGAGTTAAAATTGCAAAACAAAACAATGCCAATTTATCATTGCCAATCATTAAAAGAAACAGTAGAAAAAGCTAATGAAGTTGCCAAAAAAGGAGAAATTGTGCTATTTTCTCCTGCAAGTGCAAGTTTTGATTTATTCAAAAATTTTGAAGATAGAGGAAATCAATTTAAAGCATTAGTTCAGAAATTATAAAATTTACATAATTTACTTTAGCTTATTTCTTTCATGCCCTTATAGTTGAGGACTTGAAAAATGATAGTATTTTAAATTAATTTGTGATATACAATACGAACTATTTAAGTATAATCTTTTTAAGCAATATAATAGTAACTTTTTTTGCTTGAAATTCATATGATACATTAATTTGAAAAGGAGGTATCATATGAATTATCAAAATTATGAAGATTATATGCGTCAAGTTTTAGGCTATAGTAGTAATGATCCTATTATATATGAACCATATGACTATAGAAATTACGGAAATACATATTATTCGGACCAATATGCATCTAATTTATCTGAAGAAGAAATACAACAATTTTACCCTGAAATTTATCATTTATTAAATCCAATGGTTTGTAAAATATGTGATTCCAATACACAACCTATTACAAGGGAATTAATTGAAAAAATGACGGACGAAATATACAATGCTATGGAGGATAAAACTACAGTTGTTAATGTAAGAGTAGATACAAAAAAAGAAGAACAGAGAAATAGAAAACAAAATACAGAAATTAGAAGATTAGAAAATAGAACTGAAAAAGAAAATACTAGACTTGAATTAGATAGAGGAAGTAAATTAACCAGAGATAGTAGGGGAATAATAGGTAGCAAAGATAATAGTGGAAATATGGAAGATAGGCAAAAACAAGAAAATAGAGAAACAAGACAAGACAGAAGAATAAGCAATCCAACTTTAAGAGATTTGATTAAAATTTTAATTTTAAATCAATTGTTTAGAAGAAATCGTCCACATAGACCACGTCCACCATTTCCACCACATGGAGGACCGGGAATGCCGCCTCCAAGACCACCATATCCGGGAGGAAGACCACCAATGCAACCTAGAGATTATACTACTTTTTAAAAATAGAATTCTTAAATAAAAAACATGAATGATTATCTTTTTTTACAATAGCTGGCAATTGATGAAATAAAATACAAAAATAGAAATAACTACTAAGAAAAATAGTAGAAAATATTATACAAATGCATTTGATATGAAATAGAATTCTAATATATTTTTTGGAAAGATGTGCAAAAAAAGACTGCATATCTTTTCTTTTTTTGTCTACAATAATATTGAAACTTGATAGAAGTTTTTCTTTTTTATTGAAAAACTGCTATCGTAAAAAGTTTTAGCGTTAACGCATGAAAAGTTTTGAAAGGTAGGTATGATTATGAAAGTAAAAGATTGTATGTGTCAAGAAGTTGCCTGTGTAAATCCAAATAATACGATAAAAGACTGTGCTACTATTATGAGTGATAAACATGTTGGATGTATTCCTGTATGTGACAATACACAAAATGTAGTAGGATTAGTAACAGATCGTGATATTATTTTAAGAGGTATTGCTTGCAATAAAGATGTGAATACAACACCAGTTAGTGACATTATGACTACAAAAGTATGTTGTTGTAATCCAAATACGGACATTACAGAAGCTGAACGTTTAATGTCTGAAAATCAAGTGAAAAGAATCCCGGTTGTAGATAATAACAAAATTGTGGGAATATTAACATTAGGAGATTTATCAGCAAATACACAAGTAAGCGATAAAAGTGTAAGTGATACACTAAATAATATTTGTGGATGTGATGAAAAAAATGCTGAATAATCAATAACTACAAAGAGGTTGTTCTAAAATAGAATGATGATTTTAATTTTAGGACAGCCTTCATATTATTAATTGACAGATATCCAATAAATAAGTATAATTTTGCACATAGAATAAAAGAAAGGAGAAAAATTACATATGGTTATAGATATGAACTATTGGGGAAAAGTAATTAAAAATATTCTCATTCTTGTTTTGTCTATTATAGGCGTGTATTTAGGCTTTCGATTAGCTATATTTTATATGCCATTTTTAATTGCTTTTATACTTTCACTTTTATTAGAACCTTGTATACGATTTATCATGCGAAAGACAAAATTAAGAAGAAAAACAAGTTCTATCATTGTATTTTTAATTGCTATCATTATCATTGTTGGATTAGTAATATGGATGGGAGCTACGCTTGTATCAGAAGCATCTAATTTGCTCACAAGTTTAAATGAATACAGATCGGAAGAGCGTCGTGTAGGGAAAG
>CALXQF010000049.1 GCA_944390505.1 uncultured Clostridia bacterium
CGGAATCGAACCGGCACGGTTTATTCAACCGCAGGATTTTAAGTCCTGTGCGTCTGCCAGTTCCGCCACATCTGCATGTATGTTTTGTAACTGACAAATCTTATTTTACTACGTAAAAACGTGTCTGTCAAGAGTTCTACACAAATTTTTATGAATTCTTTGTTTTCGTTTTATCCACCTTATGTCAAAATCCACTTTTTCTACTACCAGCTCAATTTTTTATATTTTTTCTTATAACTAAAATCTTTCGCGATCAAATACAATCTTCTTCTCAAATCTTTATCTTGTTTGTATTTTAAAGGGTTTACCATTTTTTTCTGTTTTGCTAATTGTAATATTTCTCTTCTTAAAGGTTCACTTGTCACATATTTTTTAATCACACTTTTCGGTACAAAGCTTAATGCTATTTTTTCTTTCATTAATGTACAAGGCTTTTCTTTATGATAAATTAAATCATCAATTAAATATTGTACTAAATTATACCCACCAGCTGCTAAATAGTAGCTACATCTTGCTTGTCTTGGATTGATTTCTAATACTTTATATTTTTTATCTCGATTATCATATTTTAAGTCAAATTCCGCAAATCCTTGATAACCAATTCTCTCCATAAACTTTTTTAATGGCTCTACAATTGTTTCATCATAACCATGTTCATTAAAGCCATTTACTAGCACTGTACAATTTCCAATTCCTCCTGGGTTTCTTTCTTGTAATCCTATTTGTGCCAATGTCATTAATTGTACTTTTTTATCTTTACTACAATAAAATACGCTATCAAATAAAGCACAATCATCCCCTGGTATGAATTCTTGAATGACTAAGTTACTTTGATAACCAGACTTTTCTATTTTCTCAATTACCTCTCCTAGTTCTTCTCTAGAATGAACTTTAAATACTTTGAACATTCCTTCAAATTTATGCTGATGATATTCAATATTGTTTCCTGGCTTTATAATCAATGGATACATTAATTTTTGTATTTTTTCCTCATCCAATTTTATATTTTTTCCACATGGATAAATATATGTTTTTGGTATTTCAAATTCACAGTTTTCAAAAGTTTGATAAAAAGTATCTTTTACTAAAATTTGATTTAAAATTTCCAAAGTTGGATAATTATGAACATATTTTTTGTCTAATTTTGGTCCATTTTCTATAATCAATCTTACTAATTCATCACTTGTCCCAATTAATAAAATAGTTTCTTCTTTTCTTTCCTTGGCATATTCATTTAATGTAGCAACAAATACATCTGCATTTTCAAAATCTGCTACTTCTTTAAAGTTAACAATTTGACTATAAGAAACCACTCCTATGGCTCTTTTTGCAATTACGTTGACTTTTTCATGATATAACTCATGATAACATCTTGCCATATAATAAGCGTTAAAGTCACTTCCTAATATAAGTACATTAAAGTTTTCTTTCATCTATTTCTAACACCTTCCCCTCTTTTGTTAAAACTCTTGGTATCCAGTCATTTAGCATACAAGATCCCTCATATATACTTGTTCCAATATATCTTGCTACTTCTTGCATTGGTATTTCTTCTCCAATTAAAGTTACTTTATCTCCTTGGTGAACTGTTTGATCTACTTTTGCAATAACCATTCCCATATTAATTTCCCCGATTAAAGAATACCTTTTTCCATTAATGACAATATCTCTTCCTTTATTTTTTCTACTAAATCCATCAGCATATCCTATTGGAATAATAGCTACATACATATCTTCTTGCGCCTCATAAATTCTGCCATATCCTACAAAACTCCCCTTTTTAATTTGTTTTACTTGCATTACTTCACTATATAAAGAAAAAGCAGTTTTTAGTGGAATATCAATATCTGTTATGGTTGGACTAATATGATGTTTTTGATGGTATCTTTTTCTTTTCCATGCTCTTAATCGATTCAATAGATCTTTTGGTAATGGTTTTGGTGTTGTATTATATCCATATAAAATAATTCCTAGGCGAATCCCATTAGCAAAAGGAATCTTATCATGATTTAAAAGTGTTTGACTTCTGCCCAAATGAACAATTGGAATTTGAGATAAATCAATTTCTGAAGTTAGCTCTTGAAAGGTTCGATATTGATTATCCCATGAAACATCATAAATTCCATCTGTTGCAAAATGAGTAAAAATTCCTTCTAATAATATATTTTCTTTATTTCTTAATCCCTCTACTACTTCTTTCACTTGGTATTTATCATATAGTCCTAGTCTGCATAAGCCACTATCTATTTTAATATGCACTTTTAACAATTTAGAGATTGGCTGTTCCATTAATTTTTGATAATATTCATAGTCATGAACAGTAATGGTAATGTCATTTTCAATACATATTTTCAAATATTGAATGCCAATTGGCTCTAAGCATAAAATCGGAACAGTCACTCCATCTTTTCGTATACTGATTCCCTCTTCTAAAGATGCAACAGCTAAATAATTGATTCCACTCTCTACTAAATATTTTGCAGTTTTATCGCTATGTCCATAAGCATTTCCCTTTACTACCCCAAAATAATATTCATATTCTGGATACCTTTTTAAAATTTCTGTTACATTATTTTGCAAATTTTCCACATTAATTTCAATAAACGTATTTCGATACATATTATACCTTCTTCTTTCATTTTTTCGTATTATATCATACCATTATTCAATCTGCAAATAAGAAAAAGAGATAAAGAAATTAATCTTTATCTCACATATGAATTCATATTATTTATATAAATTTCAATTTATTTTTTGTTTACTAAATCTTTTAAAGCTTTTCCTGCTTTGAATACAGGTGCTTTAGATGCAGGGATTTTAATTTCTTCTTTTGTTTGTGGGTTTCTACCTTTTCTAGCTGCTCTTTTTCTTACTTCGAAAGATCCAAATCCAACTAATTGAACTTTATCTCCTTTTGCTAATGTTTCTGTAATAACACTAACGAATGCGTTTAATGCTGCTTCAGCATCTTTTTTTGTTTCCCCTGTTTTTGCTGCCATAGCTGCGATTAATTCTGATTTGTTCATTTAACATTACCTCCTATAAGATTTTTGTATAATGTAGACCGTTATATCTACTAATATCATTATTCGTCATTCTTTTTCAAAATCCTTCTTTTTTTGATTGATTTTTTTCTTTGTAATCTAGCTTTCCCTAGGGTTTGATTATTTTATCATTCCGAAAGTGTTGATTTTACTAGCTTTTCAAGTTTTGGTTCCTACGGATTCTGTTGAAAAATTCATATATTTTTTTTCCGAATGGAATCATATAAATCTCCTCTTTTGAGAAAATTTGTAAAATAATTAACAAGATACAATAACATATAACAGACATACCTAATGTCAAAATAAGTGCTAAATCTTCTCCTAATTTTGGTATAGCAAATATATAAATTATCTTTGCAATAATTCCCATTATCACCACTGCTATCATCGGTTTTATAAAATATTTCTTTTTATCCAGTTTTAATATGATATTTTTTCTTAAAATATGAAACTCTATAAAGACAGCTACTATATGGCACATAACAGTAGAAAAGGCTGCACCTGCTGTTCCTCCTAAGAAAAATACTTCTGGATTGATTGGTACTAGATATAAATTAAGTAGTAATTTTACAATTACTCCCACACCTAACGCTATTGCCGGAGCCAATATTTTTCCTAGTCCGTGCAAAGTACTACTAACAGTTTGCTCTAAAACAATAAAAATAATTCCTAAAGAACTAATTTGATAAATAAAACTTCCTGAAGTGGCATTTGGAAATAATAATTCTAAAATTGGTTTTGCAAATAATACCATTCCTACCATACAGGGTAAACCAATGAGAATAGTAATTAATAAAGAAAATGAGATTCTTTTCCTTGCAGTTTCCATGTCTCCTTTTGCTTTTGCTGAAGAAATTACTGGTAATAAAGCTGTTGCAAATGCCATATTAAAAGACATAGGAAGTGAAACTAAGGTATCTACTTTTCCGCTCAAAATTCCATATTGAATCTTAGCTTGTTCTTCTGACAAAAATTTTTTTAATCCTCTCACAACTGTGATAGAATCAACGTTTTTATTAATAGTACCCAGAATGGCTGTCATAGACATAGGAATAGATACCGATAAAATTTGTTTAATTGTTTTTCTAACCCTGGTTGGTGTATAATTTACACTATTTTTGATTTCCCATGCTATTTCTTTTCTCATTGTATAATAATAATGTGCTAAATAAAAAAAGCAAAGAAAAGTAGCAAGTGTAGTAGCTAAATTAGCTCCTGCCGCCATGATACTAGTATTAGTTCCTGATACAATTGCTATCATCTCTACTAGTATTACAGATAAAGCTGTTTTAAAAAGTTGTTCTAAAGACTGTGCATTTGCAGTTACTTTTACACATTCTCTTCCATTGAAATATCCTTTAATCACACAAGAGATGGAAACTAAAAAAATAGATGGAGAAAGTGCAACCAAAGTCAATTCCGCTTCTGGTATTTGTAAAAATGAATTAGCAATATAATTAGCTCCTAAAAATAAAATGGTACTGGAGCAAAATCCAATAAATCCAAAGGTAATAAAAGCAATTTTAAAAATTCTATGTGCTCCTTTGTGGTCTCCTATTGCTACACGCTCTGAAACTAATTTTGCAATTGCACCTGGAATTCCCACAGAAGAAATTGTTAAAAATAGAGCATAAATTTGAAATCCACTACTATAAATGGCATTTCCTTTGTCTCCAAACCCTTCTCTATTTGTTAAATATAATTTATAAACTAGTCCTAACATTTTAATAAATACTTGTGATATCATTAGGACCAAAACACTTTTCATAAATCCTTGTTTTTGCAATTTTCTCTTTTTCATCGAAAGTTCCATTCCTTTCTCGCTCTGTTCAAAAGCATATATAGGAATGAAAATAATTTATTCTAAAATTATTCTCTCTTCGCTGTTTTATTAATTCATACTGTTTGTTTTCTAATTTTATTCCAAAAAAGCAAAATCTCTTGTTTTTTTGCAAAATCTCTTGTTTTTTTCCGTATTTTATAGGATAATAGATATGTATAGATTTCAGAAGGAAAGTGGTGAATTTTTTGAAACTCATTGATAAGTTTTTAAAATTCTTAAAAACAGATAGAAATACTTTTATGACATATATTTTGACATTAATATCTGCTTATATATTAATTGATAGAATTGTGGAATTATTATTTATTATTTTTACAGGGGTAGCTTATTCTTATTGGGGACCAATTGAATATACACTAGCTTTTGCTTGTATGACATTTGCATTCTTCTTTTCTGGCTCTTCTAAATTTGCAAAAGCAGATGTAGATAAATTAAGAATATTCCATACATTTATTGTATCTTTTTATATTTTAATTGTATCTGCAGTTGTACAATGGTTAAATCAAGCAGTTTGGATTGGACTATTATCTTTACCAAATTATCCAGATCTTGCTACTAACTTTTATTATTTATTTAGACCAGCATTTACTGCTTTAGGTATCTATTTACCACTTGTTACATTCTATAAAGTGATTAAATGGTTACTATTTACCATTAATGATACAAAAGATATTCGTGATTCTATTTTTGACTATCCAGGAATTTCACTAACTTCTGATAAAGAGGCCCATGGAGTTTATACTTGTGAAGTAAAGGTTTGCGTAGATACAGAAAGTGGAGAAGACATTTGCATACCAGAAAGCAAACGTTTTGAGTCTTTCTTAATTGTTGGTGTTTCTGGTTCGGGAAAAACTACTATGGTATATGAACCTATGCTTGCAAGAGATATTGAAAGAAAGTCCTTTTTTAAGGAAGTTTCTAAAGAATTAGGATTTACTGCATTAAAAACAGGACTAGCAACTATTAATTGTCCTTATGATAATGAGTATATCAATGAACATTTTTCTTTGGACATGCTAATACCTAATTCTGATAAGTTAGACACCTATAAAAACTTTATGAAAAAAATGATTATCTCAAGTTCTGGAGATAAAATCACTTATCGTAATATGGGTATCACCTATGTATCAGCTGAGCACGAATCAGTAGAGAAAATTGCTAAAGTAGCACAAAATTTTCACATTCCAGTCAATATTGTAGACCCTAATCGCTCTGATTCACCTGGATTAAATCCATTTATTTATCAAGATCCTATCAAAACAGGAATTGCAATTTCTTCTGTATTAAAAGGATTATTTATTCATAGCAGACCAGATACAGAGCTTGCTTATAGAGAGAATGAAGCTGTACAAATTGTAGAAAATATTTCTATTTTGTTAAAAGAAATGTATCCTTTAGAGCATGATGGGTTATTACCAAACTTAGAAGATATGCTCAATATGCTTACAGATTTTGATTTAGTAGTAGATATGGTTGAAAAGATGAAACAAATTCCAGAGTTAGCTGAAAAATATAAAATTTTGATTCGCTACTTTGAAAACGGTTTCTATCCAGATGGAAAGAATGTATTAAATACAAAACGTTCGGTTTCTACCGCATCAACAGAATTAGATAATTTATTAAGATATCCTGGTGTAAAAAACATTTTGTGTAATCGTTCTAATAATTTAGATTATGACAAAATATTAGCAGATGGAGATGTTACATTAGTATGTACTCGTAGAGGAGATTTAGGTGAAACTGCTCATAAAGCATTTGGATTATTCTTCTTATTATTAATGCAACAATCTGTCCTTTCAAGACCAGGAAATGACAGTAATAGAATTCCTCACTTTTTATATATTGATGATTTTCCAACTTATATTTGTAAGGCAACAGAGCCAATTTATACCCTATATCGTAAATATAAAGTAGCCACGGTTTTAGATTCACAGAACTTATCACAATTAAAAGGTGATTTATCAGCTGATGGTAGAGGAGATTATTATAGAGATTTAATTCTTTCTAATACTGTTAATAAATTTATTTTTGGTAACGCTCTACCAGAAGATGTAAAATGGTGGGAAACAGCAATGCAAGATAAAAGAGAATGGAGCTTCCAAAATACATATAATACAGATAAAACAGAATATGATCCTAAAAAAGGTAATATTAAATTTGAGTGGAAGCCAAACTATGCTGCTGGTAAAATAATGGCATTAAAAGGAAAACAAGTTATTTATAAGGTAAAAGATACCAAAGGCAAAAGCATTGTTAATAAAGGTAAAGTAGATTTTATGGAGTCAAAATATAAAGAACCACAAAAAACAAAAATGTATGATTTCACCAAATTTACTAGTGGTATTTCAAGTGCTGAAGCAATTGCAAAAAAGCTTTTAAAGAAAAATAGGGGTAATTTTGAAGCAGCCACAGCAAGTAATGATAACTATGATTTGGAACATGAAATAGATCCAATCAAAACAGATACTTCTGATTCTAACTTCTTATTTGATAATGAAGATGCTATTATAGTAAATTTAAAAAAGAAAAAAGAGTAGGTTTAAAGCTTACTCTTTTTTAGTAATTGTTCCAATTGTAATATATTATTTTCATTTGAAACTATCTTCATTATTTGTATATTAGAATATATTCTCGAATCAAAAGTTGTCTTTTTCCTTCTGTACATACTATCAATATAATCAAAGGAAGGAGAAACAGCATTAACTAATTGATTTTTGAAGAAAGTCTCATAGTATTTCATGTCTAACTTCTTACAAGTTAATTTTTCTTGTTCTGGTATATATTTATTTGTCAAAATAATCTCTAGTTTTGCTTCATTAACTATTTTACGATTAAAAATATAAGTAAATTTTTTAAGTGATATATTAAATTTTTCTGACATATCATTTTTTTCTAAAAAAATATGCAGTTTTCGCATTATATCTATATTTTTTGATGAAAAACATTTATTTACAGCATTATATCTAATTCCTATACTACTTGGTATTCCAAATACTTTCACTTCATTATTAATAAAACTAATTCCTATTTTATCATTACTAATCATTTGATAATCGTTATTAAGTAGCTCACACATAATAGAAGTTTTACCTGAATTCTTTGGACCTACAATCGCAATTGCTTTTCCATTTTTAACCACACAACTTGCATGCAAAAATACCACATTGTCTAATTCTAATAATTTAGCACTTATATTGCTAACAATGTTTTCTACAAATTCAAAAATTTCATCC
>CALXQF010000050.1 GCA_944390505.1 uncultured Clostridia bacterium
AAATTTTAAATGATGAATATAATTTCATTTCATATTTGACGAAAAAATATCTGAGTTATATTAATAAAAGGGGTAGCAATGATACTGCAATGTCTTCTTTAGCTTATCCACAATTAGCAAAAGAAACTCGATATGAACATAGTATAGGAGTTTATCATTTAATGTGCAGAACATTAAATAACTTAGAAAGAAAGCTAAGTGCACAAGGATTACATATTGCAAAAGAAGAAAAGGAAATGGCGAAATTGGCAGCATTATTGCATGATATTGGACATGGAGTTCATTCTCATTTGTTAGAACAAATTACAGGAAGTTCTCATGAACAAAGGAGTATTGATATCGTAAGAGATGAAAAAACGCAAATCCATCAAATTATTGTAAAACATTATGGAAAAGATTTTATTGAAAAATTAGTAGAATTGATGGATTGTATTTACGGAAATGGAGAATTAGCAGAAACTATTCAAATTCAAAAAGATCATACGATTTCATTAAAAGGAGTGATGGCAAGCTTAATTTCTCACAATTTTTGCAATCACAATATGAAATTCAAGATAGTGCAAAATATTTTTCTAGGGATGTTTATTATGATAATTCTTCTGACTTTCAATTTTTAGAAGAAGGGACTACTTTAAGAATACGTGATGGTGTAACATATCATCAAGGCAAAAGGACCCGTGATTACAAGAATAAGAGAATTACATATAAGACTTATGTAGAAGAAGGAGAAAAAATATATACAACAAGGGAAAGACAAGAAAAAATAGGAGACAGCACAAACTTAAGCGACTATACGGAATTTCTTGATAGTATAGGATTAAAACAAGAGAATCTAGAACCTATATTGGAAGTTGATAATATGAGAAGAATGGCTACAGTACTAATTAATGGAAGCCCTATTGATATTTCATTTAATGTTGCTAGTTATCAAAATTGTATTTATGAAATGCCGGGAAGTATTGCTACAATAGAAATAAGACCAAGAGAAAACGAGATTTTAGGAAGATTAAAATTACTAGAAATAAAAGAAAAACTAGAAAGTGCATTTCCTCATTTAAAAGAAATGATATCCAATGCTAATATTTATGAAATAGGAGTAGCAGATTCTTATGAAAAATATAAAAAAGGATATATTATTAGTGAAGATGCACAAGAATATGAAGCACAAAATCCAAAATCTGTACAAAAGCTAGGAAAAATAGTAGAAAGATTAAAAAGGAAAAGAGGAATTAAACAGGTAGCTGATATTTTACCAGTAGAGGAATTTATCAAAACATTTCCGGAAGATACAGAAAAATAGCCTATGTATTAAAAAACATAGGTTATTTTATTATGTGGCTAGGTAACTAATTTTCCATCTGTTTTTGATAAATCTTCATTATTTTATTATCTAAAAAGTTTAGTAATTTCGCATACCAAGATAATTTTTTAGAATCTATAAAAGATAATTTTGAATTTGTTTTATATCTAATTTTATGTTCAGCACTAGACCAAAAGTCCATTGCCATTGTTCGAATTTGAATTTCTACTTTTACAGGTAGTATTTGGTCATGAAATTCAACAGGTGTTTCTATAATCATATGATAAGCAGAATAACCGCTCTTTTTAGGATGTTTTAAATAATCCTTTTCTTTTAATACTTTTACATTTGGTATTCTCCTAATGATTTTTTTAATAGTTTCAACATCATTTTTAAATTGACATATAATTCGAATACCTGCAATATCATTAATTTTTTGAATGAGATTATTGTAATTTAATTCATAGTGCTTTTTCTTCATCTTTGCAACAATACTTTGAGGAGTTTTAATTCTATGACTTATATGTGAAATCACATCATAGCCATAAAATTCTGACAAAGACCCTTTCAGTAAGTTGAAAGTTTCCAAAACTTGCTCTAAAGCTTTTTGATATACAGACATTAATGTACCAAATTCTCTACCTTTAACATTTAAAGGAATCAGTTCGGTTGTTATCAAACTATTTTCCTTTTCAACCATTTCCTCGATTACCATCAACCTCCTTTCTTAAAAAACATTTCATTTTCTATTGAATTTTATAGCTGGTAATTTAGCGATAAATCAATTCTATATAAGATTTATCATCATCATATAGTAAAATTGTGTCTTTTGTGTGAATTTAGACTTAAAATTGTCAATCAAAAACTTTTATGTTACTATAATATATGTAAATAATGGATAAAAGTAGTTTACTATATTATATTGAAGAAGGAATGATATATGAGTAAAGCCAAGATATTGATTGTAGAAGATGATGAAAAATTAAGAAATGAATTACAAATTTTTTTAAATAAAAACGGAGTTGTCCACTTCCAGAAAATAATAAGGAACAAACTTTTTTAGCTGCTAACTTTAATGCAGAAACAGATGAAGAAAAAGAAGAAATTCATAGCATATTTTCAGATGAAAATTCTGAATTGGTCCAAAAAATGAGAGAAGATGAAATATATTTTAGTGGACTTTCCAAGATAGAAATTATGGCAGCTAGTGTTGGACTAGCAACGATTATTGTATTTGTAGCGATTTATTTAGGTATTATCTTTCTAATTGCAAGTTCTGCTATTCTTGCCTTAAAACAATTAACAGAAAGTTCGGATAATAAGCAAAGATATGATATTTTAAGAAAAATAGGAGCAGATGAAAAGATGATTAATTCTGCTTTATTAAAACAAATTGGTATCTTTTTCTTAATTCCACTTGTTTTTGCTATTATTCATTCTATTTTTGGAATTCAATTTGTAGTAATTATGATGTCTGGCTTAGCAAGTTCAGAAGAATTAGTACCATCTATTATTGCAACAGTGATTGTGATTGGAGTGGTTTATGGTTTATACTTTTGGGCAACAGATGCAGGAAGTAAAAATGTAATTAAATCAGAAATTTAAGATGTAATAGAGAAAATATAAATAAGGAGGGTTCCTATTCTAGGACACCCTCTTAATATGTATCATTTAGTAGCTTTAATAAAAGATTTAGGTAAAAAATGTTTTGGAATCAATGAGATGGAAGAAGATACAGAATTGATTGAAAAAATCCAAGGAAATACGAAAAATGTGAAAAAGTACTTGCAATAAAAATAAAATTAATGTAGAATAAAAATGGTTTATTAAAAACCAATTCAAGCACTTTGAAAATTGAATATATTTTATGCTAAAATCAATGAAAACACTAAAAAATAGTGTGGAAATTTTTAAAGTGTTTGAATAAAAGCCGAAAGATAATCTAAACAAATGGAAGAAAAAACAACAATAATAAATAAAAAATGAAACAATAATAACAATAATATAAAAAAAACACAAAATAGAAAATAAATGATAGTAAAATGTATAATAAAGCACAAAAAGTGAATAATAAAAACGAATGAGAAAGGAGAAAGCAAAATGCAAAAGAATATAAAAGCAAGCATAAAATATATGCCAAAAAGTAAAAATGGTATTACGCTAATTGCCTTAGTAGTCACAATTGTAGTATTGTTAATTTTAGCAGGAGTAACAATCAACTTGTTATTTAGTGATACAGGTTTATTTGGAAAGGCACAGGAGGCAGAAAATGCATGGAGAAATGGAGAACAAAGTGATATTAATGCAATACAAGAATTAAGTAACCAAGTGAATGATATTTTAAATGGAATATATGATGAAGAACTTGATGATACACCAACATTAGCAAAAGGAGAACTAGTAACCGGAAGTAATGCCACATACACAGATGAAACAGGAACAGCAATCATTCCAGTAGGATTTTGTGTAGTAAAAGATTCAGTAGAAAATCCATCTGATACAAATACAGTAGCAAGTGGATTAGTTATATCAGATGTAGCGCAAGATGATTTAGATAATAGTATGCATGGTAACCAGTTTGTATGGATACCGGTAAATTATGATGACTTTCACTTAATTGAAGGTTATTCAAATGAAACTTTGCAAACTAGACTAACTCAAGCAAGTAATCCATCAAGAGAAGCAGGAGCAAGTTTAACTGAAATATTGCCAGGAAAGCCAAACACGGCAAATAGTGTATTAGGAACAGCAGAAAGTGTAGCAATGTATACCAGTGTGCAAATTAATGGAGGATTTTACATTGCAAGATTTGAAGCAGGAATAGCAGGAACAACAGCCTCTACGACAACTAATGATACTAATAAGCAAACTCAAGACGGAACAGTAAGACCAGTATCACAGAAAGGAGTAGGAGTATGGAACTACATTCCATGGGGAGGAACATCATCAAATACAGCATCAGATAGATTACCAGGAGATGATAATGCAGATGGAGCAGTAAAAGTAGCAAGAAGTATGTATACAAAAAGTAGTACATGTGGAGTAACTAGTACCTTATGTTATGGAGTGCAGTGGGATGCAACACTAAATTTCATAGATTCTGGTTATCTAACAGGAAATGCAAGTGGATTTGTAAAAAATAGTACAGAAATGGGAAATTATTCAGGAACTATAGCAGTAACAGGAAGTGATACAGCATATCAGCAAAAGCATGTATATGACTTAGCTGGAAATGTATATGAATGGACAATGGAGGCTTACAATACCGATAGTCGAGTTGGCAGGGGAGGCAGTTACTACTCTGCAGGCAGTGGCAGTCCGGCTTCTTACCGTAACGGCGACCTCACTCCGGACGGCAGCAACCACTTCATCGGTTTGCGTGTAGCTTTATATTTGTAACCCTGTTCCCCTGACAAGCTCACTAGCGAAGGACTAGGTATTTTGAAGGGGGAAGAAACAAAAAGATAAATTACAAACTTATCATAGCGAGTTTACACGCTATGCCATTGGAAATTTTTTATCGACTTTAGACGATAAAAAATTTCCATCAACTAGCGTTGATAGGCGCCCATCAACTAGCGTTGATAGGCGCTATTACTGTGTTTGAAAACATTTTGCAACATAGTAGTGGCTCCGAGAAAGGAGTATTTATATGGGATTTAGTAATATGTTAGAAATATTACAAGAAAAAAATAAAGGAAAAATTGTACTAGTAAAATTAGGAACATTTTATATTGCAACAGGAAGAGATGCAATTTTATTAAATGTAAAATTGAATTTAAAATGTACTTGCTATAAAAACAATATTTGCAAAGTGGGAGTTCCAGTAAATTCAATAGATAAATATATAGAAAAGTTAAATAAAACTAAATACTCATATGTGATTTATGATTATGATAAAGAAGAAAAAGAATTAAAATTAAGATATGAAAAGAATGGAAAAATTAATAAAATTACAGAAAAAAATAATAATTGTTTGTTTTGTAAATGAATTGAAAAACATGAAAATGATGAGTACATGTTGGCATTAGCAAAATTATTTGAAAATAATCCTAAGGAAGGTAAGATAAATGAATCAAATAGAGAATAAACAACTCATGTTAATACCTAAAATTGAGGATTATATCGAGTATATGCTAATTGTCATTGTAAAGCTTCCAAGAACAGAAAAGTTTAATATTGGCAATGAATATAAATTGAGCATTTATAGTATGCTAGAAAAAACTTTATATCTTAATAAAATTAATAGAAAAGAACATATGAAGGAGTGTTTAGATATTGTGAACAAAATCGATGTGGAATTAAACTGCCAAAGAATATATTTAAGAATTATGAAAAAACAGGCTTGGATTGATACCAAAAAATTTGATGTAATAATGAAAAAAATATATGAAATTGGTAGTATAATTGGAGGATTAACCAAAGTATATGCCAAAAACAATTAGAAATGAATATGATAAGAAATTAAGTTATACTAACTTGATGAAAGCACATAATTTAAGTAAAAAAGCAAAGGATACAGAAAAGAAATTATATTATTTAATTTAAAAAAAGAAGAATATATTATGTGGCTTTATGAACAGTTGAAAACAGGAAACTATAGACATGGAGGATATAGCACCTTTTATGTAACAGAGCCTAAATTAAGAAGAATAGAGAAAAGTAAATATATCGATAGAATAGTACATAGATGGGTAGTAGATAACTTTTTGAAGGAATATTTTGAAAAAAGTTTTATATTTCATACCTATGCTTGTATTAAAAATAGAGGAATGCATAAAGCTAGCTTGGATGTACAAAATACAATGAGGCATTGCAAAAGAACATGGAACGATTACTATATACTTAAAATGGATATTAGAAAATATTTTGATAATATTGATAAAGATATTCTGTTTCAAATATTAAAAAGAAAAATAACAGATAAAAAGCTATTATGGTTATTAAAAGAAATTATCTATTCAAACTGCACAAAAGAAGAATTAGAAAACCCATTAGGTAAAAGAAAAGGCTTACCAATAGGAAATTATACATCTCAAACATTTGCTAATATTTATTTGAATGAATTAGACCAATATATAAAGCATAGTTTGAAAATGAAGTATTACTTTCGCTACTTAGATGATATGATAATATTGGCAAAAACAAAAAAAGAAGCCAAAATATGTTTAAAAAAGATTAAAAAATTTTTAAAATTTCACTTAGAGCTAGAACTTAATGAAAAAACACAAATATTTAAAAATAAACAAGGAGTTAATTTTTGCCGGATACAAAATAAATGAGTACAGAATGAAAATTAGAGATAAAGGAAAAAGAAAGTTAAAGAAAAAGGTAAAACTATTAACAGAAAGAATTAAATGTGGAAAAATAACAAGTAGAGAAGCTAAAAAATATTTGTGTGGGCATTTAGGATATTTAAAAATAGCAAATACATATGCGTTAGAAAATAAGTTGTTTTATAAAGAATAATTACAAATTTAGGGACAAATTGAAAGGCTTACAATACCAATAATCGAGTTAACAGGGGAGGCAATTACAACAATACAGGCAGTAACAATCCGGCTTCTAACCGTAACAACAACAATCCGGACAACAGCAACAACAACATCGGTTTGCGTGTAGCTCTAATATTATTCTAGATGATATGTTTTAAGGAATATATCCAATGAAATATTAGATATTAAAGGAATTTGTTCCTTCCAATAAAGGTTTTAAATTTTAAAGGTAAACATGAATCAATAAAGTTTATATTAGTAGGTTTTAAATATAAGTATTTGCTTGTATATTAAATAGAATATATAAATTTTATGCTTATTTTAAATATGCTTATTTTGAATATAACATAGATGATTTGCTGTGAATCAATTTTGTTCAATTATAATTAATATGATATAGGAGAAGGTTTTATCATGATAAATTTCTGCTTTTTAAGTGGTAAAGTAATCAATGAAATAAATTTAAAATTTGTATATAATGATAAAAACAAAAGTTTAGATAAAAAACATATCTCTATTGTGGAAATTGACCTAAAATTATTAGATGGACAAGTAATAAAGCTACATGCATATAATGAGTTGGCAGATGATGTATTTAAAAATATATGTAAAAATGATTTTATAACTATACAAGGAAAAATGAGAAGTAATTATGTAGAAATTGAACAAATTATCAATTTATAATGTAATGAACAGCTTGAAAGATAAAATACAAGGTAGTATAATAAAAATGTTTGAAAAGATGAAATACTCAGTTATAAAATTAATTGCCCTAAAATAAACAGAAAATTGAAAAAAGAGAGAAGAGTGAATTTTATGAGTATTGGTTTAGTATTAGAAGGCGGAGCAATGAGAGGAATGTATACAGCAGGAGTATTAGATGTTTTTTTAGATAATCAAATCAAAGTAGATGGAATTATTGGCGTCTCAGCAGGTGTTTTATTTGGTGTGAATTATGTATCTGGACAAAAAGGAAGAACCATTCGCTATAATAAAAAATATGCAAAAGACTCAAGATATATGGGAATGAAATCATTTTTATTAACAGGAAACATTATCAACAAAGATTTTGCTTATTATGAAATACCAAGTAAGCTAGATATATTTGATGAACAAGCTTTTGAAAAAGCAGACATAGACTTTTGGGCAACTATTACTAATGTAGAAACAGGAAAGCCAGAATATGTTAAGTTATTTAGAGAAGGAAAGTCGACAGTAACAAAAAGAAAAGAACTATTACAAAAACAAAGAGAAAAATTACTAGATAAGCAGAAAAATATTAAT
>CALXQF010000051.1 GCA_944390505.1 uncultured Clostridia bacterium
ACTCCAATTGATTACGAGTCTTTAAAAGAAATTGGTTCTATGATGGGATCTGGCGGATTAATTGTTATGGATGATACAAAATGTATGGTAAATCTAGCTAAATTCTATTTAGATTTTACAGTAGATGAATCATGTGGAAAATGCACACCATGTAGAATTGGAACAAAGAGAATGTTAGAATTATTAGAAAAGATGTGTAATGGAGAAGCGGAGTTAGAAGATTTAACTAGATTAGAAGAACTAGCAATTAATATTCCAAAAACTGCTATTTGTGGTTTAGGGCAAACTGCACCAAATCCAGTACTTTCTACCCTTAAATATTTTAGAGATGAATATTTAGAACATGTAAAATACAAGCAATGTAGAACGAAAGAATGTAAGGCACTAGCTACCATTCAAATAGAAAGTGAAAAGTGCAGAGGATGTGGCATGTGTAAACGAAATTGTCCTGTTAATGCTATTACAGGAGAACCAGGCAAAGTACATCACATTGATGAATCAATCTGCATCAAGTGTGGAACTTGTATTAGTATGTGTCCATTTCATGCGATTGCGTAATTTATTTCATTAGAAAATGCCTTGTACTATTTTTATTTACGTCCCCCAACTGCGTAGAAACCGTAATTGGAGAGTAAGTAATTATAAAATAATTAAAAAACGGTTTCTAACTTGTTGGTCCCCACCTTAAGACTCCAATAAAAATAGTACAAGGCATTTTACAAGAACAAATTATAATAAAAATGTAGGAGGCAAAAAAATGACGGAAATGAAGCAAATTCATTTAACAATAGATGGAAAAAAAGTAGTTGTACCAGAAGGAACAACTATATTGCAAGCAGCAAGACAAGCCAATATTGATATTCCAACACTTTGCTTTTTGAAAGAAATCAATGAAGTAGGAGATTGCAGAATGTGTATTACAGAAGTAGAAGGCAGACGTGGATTTGCCACTTCTTGTATTCAAAAAGTAGAAGAAGGAATGGTAGTGCATACACATTCACCAGCTGTGATAGAAGCAAGAAAAATGATATTAGACTTAATTTTGTCTAATCATCATAGAGAATGCTTAACTTGTACCAGAAGCGGAAATTGTGAATTACAAGAGTTAGCAATTAAATTTAATGTCAAAGGAATTCGCTATGAAGGTGCAAGGAGCGAGCATAAAGTTGATGATCTTTCTCCTTCTATTGTTCGTGATTTTAATAAATGCATTTTATGTAGAAGATGTGTTTCAGCATGTAAAAAGGTACAAAAAATAGGTGCTATTGATGTCATTAATAGAGGATTTTCTTCTTGTATTTCAACAGTAGGAGACCATAGTTTAAATGATGTTAATTGTACATTTTGTGGTCAATGTATAGAAGCATGTCCAACAGGGGCCTTGCACGAAAAAGATTCTACTGAAATTGTATGGGAAAAATTAAGAGATGAAAATACTTATGTAGTAGTACAAACTGCTCCAGCTGTTCGTGTAGCACTAGGAGAAGAATTTGGAATGCCAATTGGAACCAATGTAGCAGGAAAAATGGTAGCAGCTTTAAAACGATTAGGATTTGACAAAGTATTTGATACCAATACTGGTGCAGATTTTACCATTATGGAAGAAGGAACTGAATTTATCAAACGCTTGCAAGAGAATGATAATCTACCTATGATTACATCTTGTAGTCCTGGTTGGGTAAAATATATTGAAATGAATTATCCAGAAAACTTACCTCATTTATCTAGTTGTAAATCTCCGCACGAGATGTTTGGAGCCATCTTAAAAACATATTATGCCACAAAGCAAAATATCAATCCGGAAAAACTATTTGTAGTATCTGTAATGCCATGTATTGCAAAAAAATATGAAAGACAAAAAGACGAAATGAAAGATAACGGACTTTATGATGTGGATGCAGTTATAACAACAAGAGAATTAGCAAGAATGATTAAACAAGCCAATATTGAATTTGTAGAGTTAGAAGACGAAGGATTTGACAATCCAATGGGAGAAGCAACTGGAGCAGGTGCTATTTTTGGAGTAACTGGTGGAGTAATGGAAGCAGCTTTAAGAACAGTTTCAGAAATATTAACAAATAGGCCATTAGAGAAAATAGAATTTGAAGAAGTAAGAGGACAGCAAGGAATTAAAAGAGCAACAATTCACATTGGAGAAAAAGAGATAAAAGTAGTAGTAGCACATGGATTAGGCAATGCAAAAACAATTATGGAAGAAATCAAATCTGGAAAAGCAGATTATCAGTTTGTAGAAATTATGGCATGCCCAGGTGGATGCATTATGGGAGGAGGACAGCCAATTAAAAGTGCTAAAATTCAAGAAACAGTAGATGTACGTAAAAAACGTGCACAAGCCATGTATACCATTGATGAAAAAAGCAAAATCAGAGAATCTCATAAAAATCCTGTATTACAAAAGATTTATCAAGAATTTTTAGGAGAGCCAGGTGGACATTTGGCACATGAGTTATTACATACTACTTACAAAAAAATGGAGAAATATAGATTTTAGAAAAAGCAAGTAAATTTTGTAAGAAAAAAACAAAAAGTGGTTGACAAAATTCTACAAATGGTGAATGATTAGGATAGTATAATAAATAGGAAAGGATAAAAGATGGAAGAATTTAAATCAGGTTTTGTAGCGATTGTAGGAAGAACCAATGTCGGAAAATCTAGTATTTTAAATGAACTAGCAGGGCAAAAGGTAGCAGTGGTAGTCAATAAGCCACAAACTACAAGAACTGCGATTAAAGCAATTGTGAACAGGGAAAACTCTCAAATTGTTTTTATTGATACACCAGGAATACATAAACCAAAATCTAAATTGGGGAATACCATGAATGATACAGCATGGAGTAGTATACCAGATGCAGATGTTACCTTATTTGTAGTGGAAGCTACGTCCAACGGCATTGGAAAAGGTGACCAAATGATTTTGAATAAAATCAAAGAACAAAAAGCACAAACAATTCTCATTATCAATAAAATCGACTTAGTAACAAAAGAGCAAATTCTTAAATTAATAGAAGCATTTAAAGATGAGTATCATTTTAAAGCGATTATTCCTATATCTGCTTTAAAAAAGCCTGATGTAGAGATTATATTAGAAGAAATTGAAAAAAACTTAAAGCCAGGTCCAGCATATTATGATGAAGAAGAATATACAGACCAAACAATGCGTGATTTAGTGGCAGAAACAATTAGAGAAAAAGCGCTCAAATTATTACAAGACGAAGTACCACATGGTTTATTCGTAGAGATTGAAAAAATGAAAAAAGGAAAAACAAGAGAAAATAAACCAATATTTAACATAGAAGCAACAATCTATTGCTTGAAAGATTCTCATAAAGGTATTATTATTGGTAAAAATGGAGCCATGTTAAAGAAAATAGGAACCTATGCAAGACAAGACTTAGAAAAAATACTAGAAGAGCAAGTGAATTTAAAAATATGGGTAAAAGTAAAAGAAGACTGGATTAATAATGAAAAATTTGTAAAGAAATTTAAAAAGCAAGATTAAAAAAGCAAAATAAAGAGATTGAATAATAGAAAGAACAGAGAAAAATAGTTTTTTGAAATTATCATATAAAAATGAAACGGTTTAATTGGAAAAAAATTCAAAACACCGCTAATGTAGCAGACAAACTATTAAAAATAAATTACCAATATTTACAAGTCTTGTAAAGGAATAAACACATCAAAAATGTAAAACATAACAAAAGAAGTGAAAAACTTCTAGAACAGGAGTTGATATACATGAAGGAAAAAGATATTAAAGATTTAGCATGGAATACTTTTAAACAGACAGGGGATATTAATACTTTTATAGAATTTAAACAAGTAGAAAATATAGAAAAAAACGGGGCACAGATGAAACCAGAAAATGTAGAGGGTATGCAATATGGGAATTATCAAGACCAAGGGAATCATTCTTTCTGAAAGTAATATGAATGATTTTGATAAAATGTTAACAATACTTACTCCAAATGGAAAAATTGGGTGTGCTGCAAAAGGAGCCAGAAGACCAAAAAGTCTTCTTATGGCAGGCACCCAATTTTTATGCTTTGGGGAATATTTGTTATATCAAGGAACCAGTAGTTATCATATGAATTCTTGTGATACGATTGAAATTTTCTATCCAATTCGAACTGATTTAGATAAATTAAAATATGCATCACATATTACGAAAATCATTAATGATGTGACAGATGAAAACCAAAATACTTATAAAATATTACAGCTTTTTTTAAACACATTATACATGATTTCAGAAACAGATGAAGATTTAGACTTTATTTTATCTGTATTCCGATTAAGACTCCTTTGTTTATTAGGTTTTATGCCGGAGATTAGAAAATGTAGTCAATGTAAAACTGAAGAAAATTTAGAGTTTTTTAGTATGAAAGATAATGGGTTAAAATGTATTAATTGTGGAAGATTAGACAAAGGTGCTATTCATTTGGCTGAATCCACTAAAAATGCAATTCAATATATTGTATGTGCGGATGCCAAAAAAATATTTTCTTTTCATATACCAGAAGAAAATTTAAGAGAATTAAATTTAGTTACAAAGTTATATTTGAATGAGAAGCTAGAAAAAGAGTACAAAGTGGAGGATTTGTTTTAAAAATTTTTTTATGTTATATATAATAAGGATATTCAAAGTGAATTCAAAGACGCATAATTATGTACCTACATAAAGATAAGAATTTTATTATAAAAATAAGAGAGGTCAAAAAATGGAATTATATGTAGTAAGACATGGACAAACTGATTACAATGTAAAACATATTTTTCAAGGGCATGCAGATATCCCACTTAATCAAGTGGGAACTCAGCAAGCAAAAGAAACAGCATCAAAATTTCAAAATATTGCAGTGGATGAAATACTAGTATCACCACTGCAAAGAGCAATTCAAACAGCTAGCTTTATCAGCGATGTAACAAATGTCAAACCGGTTATTGAAAAAAGGTTAATTGAAAGATCCTTTGGTGATATGGAAGGAAAACCTAGTAGACCAGATTGGAATATTCAAATGATGCTAGACTACGAAAAAAATTATGATTATGAAAACATAGAACCAATTCAATCTTTGTTTAAAAGAATTTATGATTTTCTAGATGATATCACACAGAAATATAAAGACAAAAGTGTTGTTTTAGTAACTCATGGAGGGGTTTCACAACCAATTGAATGCTATTTTCATGGTATGCCTTCTGTTTGTGATTTTGAACATTTAGAGCCACTTACTTTAAAGAACTGTGAAGTTAGAAAATATATACAAAGAAAAATAGAAAAAAAAGGAAGGCAGTGAAAGATAAAAGAGACAGAAAATTTGACAATATCTGATGAACTGTGATATAATTCTAATGTTGAGGATAAGGAAAAAAGGAGATGCCTATGAAAGATGTAAGTGTTATTATACCTGCGTATAATGAGGAAAAAACAATAGGACAAGTTATTGATGTTATTCATCAAAGTAATGTAAGTTGTGAAATTATTGTAGTAAATAATTGCTGTACAGATGATACCTCAAAAGTAGCAGAAAGTAAAGGCGCTAAAGTAGTATATTGCAATAACAAAGGAAAAGGTTATGCAATGGAAGAGGGATTGAAGGAGGCTAAAAATGAAATTGTAGTATTTTTAGATGCAGATATTGCAGACTATCATACCAACCTTATTCATTTATTAGTAGATCCAATTATTAAAAGAGATGTTGATTTTGTAAAATCAACTTTTGAAAGAACAAAACGGTGGATTAGTTACTGAAATTGCAACAAAACCATTATTAAACATTTTATTTCCAGAATTATATCCATTCAGTGAACCACTTAGTGGAATGATTGCAAGTAAGAAAAGTATATTAGAAAAATTAGAATTTGAAAAAGATTATGGCGTAGACATAGGAATTGTGATTGACATTATGAACTTAAAACTAACAACAGAAGAGGTTAACATAGGAAAAATAGAAAATATGTCACATTTGCTAAAAACAACAGAGAGTATGAAAAATATGTCAACACAAATTATGAGGGCAATATTAAAGAGAGCCAAATATGTAAAATAATAATAAAAATTAGCCTATTGCTAGGCTGATTTTTTTATACTTCTAGTGCAATTTGGTTGACAGAGTAATCAATTCAAGCTATAATGAAATAGTATTTATATTAAAAGTAATGAGGTAATAAGATGAAATTATTTAGTATTATTATACCTGCTTATAATGCAGAGAAATCTATTGAAGAATGCATTGATAGTATTATATTACAAGATATGCAAAATTATGAAGTGATTATAGTGGATGATAAGTCAAATGATAATACTATTGAAAAATTGAGGAAGTATAAAGATTATGAAAACATTAAAGTGATAAGACATACTAAAAATAAAAAAGCCGGGGGAGCAAGAAATACAGGGATAAATTCAGCACAAGGGGATTATATCTTATTTTTAGATGCAGATGATAAAATAATAGGAAATAGTTTAACAAAATTGGAAAAAGTCATTAATGAAAATAATAAACCAGATGTTATTTATATGGGATTCCAGTATAAAACTTCTCAAAATATATATTTGCCAAATGAGGATTCTGCGCCAGCAAAAAGGTTAGCAGAATGGGAATTTCCAAATGTATGGGATGTGTTATGGAAAAGAGAGTTTATATTAAAAAATCATCTTGTCTTTGAAGAAGAAAAATATTATGAAGATTTTATGTTTTATTATCAAGGAGTATTGGCTTCGAATACTTATGCAGTAGCTCCTTTTGTAACACACATATATACTGATGATAATGAAAGTATTACAAGGAAAAAGACATTAGCGAAAATAAAAGATTATTGTTATATGACATTAAAGGCTATGGAACTAGCAAATGAGCAAGAAGAGGTGTACCAAAAAGCACTTTTAAAGAGGATTGAGAAAAATGCTTATTGGGTGTGGATAGGAACACAAAAATTATGTGAAGATGATAAGAAGGAAAAATAATATGTATTTACTAGTAGGTTTAGGAAACCCAGAAGAAGAATATAGTAAAACAAGGCACAATATGGGCTTTGATGTGATTAATCAAATAGCAAAAAAATATGAAATAGAAATGACAAGAAATAAATTTAACGGAATTTATGGAAGCGGAATGATAGAAGGAGAAAAGGTTATTTTATTAAAACCTCAAACTTTTATGAATTTAAGTGGAAAGTGTATTAAACCATTTGTAGATTTTTATAAAATTCCATTAGAAAATGTGCTTGTCATTTATGATGATATGGACGTAGAAGTAGGAAAAATAAAAGTGCGTAAAAAAGGTGGACCAGGTACTCACAATGGAGCAAAATCAGTGGTACACGAATTGCTATCTGAAGAGTTTCCGAGAATTCGAGTAGGAATTGGCAAACCAATTGATGAGTATGATGCCATAGACTATGTAATAGGAAAATTAGAAGACGAAACTTATCAGCAATTAGAAAAAGGAATTGATCAAGCTGTAAATGCTACTATTGATTATTTAAAAAATGGGATTGATTATGCAATGAACCGATATAATTAAAATGGAAAGGAAGCAAAATGCAAGAAATTATTATTAGCCAAGACAAAGAAAATAATAAATTAGTGGCTTTAGTAGAAAATGGAAAATTAGTAGAAAAATATGAAGAAAAAGCAGGACAAGAAAGGCTAGAAGGCAATATCTATGTAGGAAAAGTGGAAAACGTATTAATGGGCATGCAAGCTGCTTTTGTAGATATTGGAGCCGAAAAAAATACATTTATTCATATTAAAGATATTATTCCTAAAATTAGTAATGAAACTGGAAACAAAAATGAATTATTAAGTAAGTATGATATTAAAAATTATATTAGAACAGGAATGCCAATTTTAGTACAGGTAAAAAGAGATAGCACCAACAAAAAGGGAGCCAGAGTTTCTACTCACATTACTTTACCAGGAAGATTTGTAGTACTAATGCCAAATACAGAATTTATTACTATTTCTAAAAAGATTGAGAAAACTGCAGAAAAGCAAAGGCTAATGCAAATAGTCAAAAATATTTT
>CALXQF010000052.1 GCA_944390505.1 uncultured Clostridia bacterium
CATGCTTGTAAAATTTTTACGCGATGTTTTTTATCTTTATTAGAGGATATGACAATAATTGGTGTAATACTATTATCTTCATTTTCTCTAATTTTGTTGCATAAACTAATAATATCTTCTGATATTCCATCTTCATATATAATAATTAAGTCTGGAATATTTTTCAATACAGCTTCTATTTGTGTTACTTTCGCCTTCACAAATTTATAGTCTTTTTCTTTTTTAAATAAATTTAATAATTTACTTTTTAATTCGTTTTCATCATCAATTAAATAAATTTCTTGAGCCATCTTTTGTCTCCTTTATTTTATAATTTATGGAGTATATTGTATTTCAGTTGCTCCTCTTTGTGTATATCCACTTACATTGGTAATTTCTATTGAAATTGTATTATTGCCTTCTCTTAAAGTAAGTGGTCCTAGCTGAGCTTCTTTTAAGTTAAGATCTCCTACTGTAAATTCTTGCCCATTTAAATTAATAACAACATCTTGTATTCCATCTTCATCTGAAACTTGAATATAGAATTGACTTCCTTCTTGTAATATTTGCATTTGAGGAATAGAGGTTGATGTTACGATTTCTTTTTCTAGTTGTTCCACATTGCCATTCCTATCTTCCGCAATTACTGTAATTGTTTTAGTACCAGGTGATAGTTCAACTTCTGTTTCAATGTCTTTTTGATTTTCTGTTTCAGCATCTATTACAACAGCTTCTTCTCCTTCCCATTGGTAAGAAAGATAAGCAATTGCTGTTTCATCACTTGCAGTAATTATCATTGTACTATTTCCATCTTCTGCATTGATATCAATAGTAGGTTTTGTAATATCTACGCCATCTAACACAAAAGTCTTTTGATAGCTGACTTGTTTTCCATTCATGTCTTCTACTGTTAAGTTTAAAGTACTATTATATCCTAAAAGTGTAATTTCTTCTTGTGCTACTGTAGATCCAATTGGTATTACTGTTTCTTGTCCATTATTCCATGAATAGGTTATTTTTGAAATTACTTCGTTATGTTCTATTCTTAAGATAATTTTATCATTTACTCTTCCTACTACTACTGTTGGAATATTGGCTGGCTTTCTATCATCTATATTTTTATAGACAGCATAAGAAGCTTCCCCCGCTAAAACAAACCCAAAAATCATAATAGTAATTGCAAAAAAACGGACAATTCCTTTAATATCTATTGGTCCTTGTGATGATTTTTTCTTCTTTTTTTTCTCTTTATTTTCTACTGCAAGAATTTGATTCATCTGGCTTTTCCTTTCTTTTGTTATATTCTTATTCATTAAAAATTATATCATAATGAATTTTTAAAGTAAATAATTGTGAATTAAGTTTTACAATTATTCTATCAATTAGATTTTTAAATATACAGTAAAATAATATATAATTTTTTTTAGTTGCGATTATTTTTTTATATGATATAATAAACCCAAAAATAATGTAATATATAAAAAAAATAAAATATGGAGGGATGGAAATGGAATTTGAAAATGTAGCTAAAAATGATCCAGAAGTTTATGAAGCTTTAATCAATGAAAAGAAAAGAGAGCAAAATTGTTTAGAATTAATTGCTAGTGAAAATTTCACCAGTAAAGCTGTAATGGAAACAATGGGAAGTTATCATACTAATAAATATGCGGAAGGTTATCCTGGAAATCGATATTATGCTGGATGTCAATATATTGATATCACAGAAAATTTAGCAAGAGATAGAGCTTGTAGGTTATTTCATGCAGAACATGCCAATGTACAACCACATAGTGGGGCTCAGGCAAATGAAGCTGTTTATATTGCTTGTTTAAAAACAGGTGATAAAGTATTAACCATGACTTTAAATTCGGGAGCACATATTACTCATATGTCTTCTGCTACTGCACAAAGTAGATTTTATACACCTATTTATTATGATGTAAATCCTCAAACCTATTTAATCGACTATGATGAAGTAGAAAAACTAGCTTTAGAGAACTTACCTCGTCTTATTATTTGTGGTGCTAGTGCTTATCCTAGACAAATTGATTTTAAAAGATTTCGAGAAATTACAGATAAAGTGAATGAAATAAAAGCTCAAAAGGAAGAATTAACTCTTGACAATAAGTGCTTACTTATGTGTGATATGGCTCATATTGCTGGTTTAGTAGCTACTGGTTTGCACCCAAGTCCTATTCCTTATTGCGATTTTGTTACTTCTACTACACACAAAACTTTAAGAGGTCCTAGAGGAGGGTTAATTCTTTGTAAAGAAGAATGGGCTAAAAAGATTGATTTAGCTGTTTTCCCAAGATTGCAAGGTGGAGGCTTACAGCACATAGTGGCTGCAAAAGCAGTATGTTTCGGAGAAGCTTTAAAACCTGAATTTACACAATATATTAAACAAGTTATTCTCAATTCTCAAAAACTTGCTCAATGTCTTATTTCTTATGGTTTTGATGTTTTGACTGATGGAACTGATAATCATCTCATTTTATTAGATTTAAGAAATAAAAAAATTACAGGAAAAGAATTAGAAGAAAGATTAGATAATGTAGGAATTACTGTTAATAAAAATGCTGTACCTTTTGATACAGAAAAAAAGACCATTACCAGTGGAATTCGATTGGGTACTCCTGCATTAACAACAAGAGGATTTGTAGAAGAAGATATGGAAAACATTGCCACATTAATTCACAAAATGTGCGAGCCTAATTATCAAGATTATGAAAATGAGGTTAGAAAAGAAGTGTCAAAACTTTGCCAGAAACATCCTCTTTATGAGTAAGTTGAACAAAAAAGTTGTCTCAAAAATGAGACAACTTTTTTTAAATTACAAATTTCTTAATTAAGAAGATTCCTCCTGCCATCATGCTAACTGATGCTAATACTAATGTAATATAAGTAGGTGCACTACCTGTTACAACTGCTAGGATTACTGGTGCTTCATCAATATCATCTTCCCCATGTTCATTATTTCCTGGAGTAGAATCAATATCTGGTGAATCATATTCGTTATCATCTTCATAGATTTCTGCCCAGTTTACTTTTTCTCCTAAGTTATCTGTACTATTAATCCAAGTTAATATAATTTCTACTGTTGCACTTTCTCCTGGTTGTAATAGTGTGTCTTTTAATTGATCTGTTAAGATTTTTCCATCTTCTTCTCTCCATAATGGATTATCCTCTGCATGGAATTCTAATCCTTCTGGAACATAGTCAATTAATTCTTTTACATAACCTGCAATTTCGCCTTCATTTGTTACTTTAATTTTGAATTTGAATTTTACAGTTGTTTTAGAAATTCTACTTCCTCTAATTTCTACTTTTGCTGGAGTTTCTGGGTCATCATTTTCAGTATTTCCTGTTTGTGTTACAGTTGTTTGTCCATTATATGTTACAATACTTTCTGTTACCCATTTTTTCAAACTCAAGTCAAAGTATAAAACTTTTATTTTTTCAATATCAATATCATCTTCTCCATCTACATCATTATCTGGAGTAGAGTCTACATCTTCTACCGAGTTACCATATTCGTCAGAATCATCTGTAATTTCAGCTGTATTAATGATAATCCTGTCTGATGTGTTTGGTTCTGTCACTTTAAATGCAATTTGAATATCTTTATAATCTGGCATTGTCATTGTTTCTGGGTTGAATGCGTCAATTAAATTATCTCCTGCATTCTCCTCTTGTTCTTTTGATAAATAATCTGTTTTAATGTAACTTGCCTCTGCTACATTTGTTGTTTGAGTACCATCTTCTCTATACATTACCCAACGATAAGTAGTATTGATTTTATGTTCTGGTAAGAATTCTAATCCTTCTGGTAAATCATCTTTTATTTCTGATGCATATCCAGCTACATTTCCTTCATTAAAAATTCTTAATGTATAAATAACTGTATTGCCATTTGCTACTCCTACAGGATCTTTTGGATGAACATATTCATAATTGCCATCTTCCGTAATATTAAATACTGGTACTCTACTATTAATGTCATTTCCATTTACGTTTGTAATAAATTTTCTTAATGCTAAATCAAATTTTTGTAATACCAATTTTTCAAAGTCGTCATCATCTTGCTCTCCTGGAATATATTCAATTCCACTTTCAATTTCAGGGTCTTTGTAAGTTGGTAGTTCCTCATCTGATGGAATTTCAATACCATCTTCATCTGCTTTTTGTGAGTCTATATCTTCTACTATACTTCCTTCGCTATCTGTAAAATCACTAATTTCTGCAATATTAGTAATTTTTTGATATAAATCAATTCCTGTTTTTACTCTACATCTAATTTGTACATCAATATAGTCTAAATCTTCTCCATCATCAAATGCTTTTAATAAGACTTTGTCTGCATCTGTTGTTCTATCTGCATAAATAGAATCCCTACTAGCAGAAAGTGCTGTATCTGGTGATGTAATATCTGTTGTTACTGTTCTTCCATCTGATGAAATCTGCCATCCATATCTAGCATTTAACTCATCATCTACAATATATTCTAGTTGAGATGGTAAATGATCTGTAATTTCTGTTACATATCCATCTTGTCTTCCTTCATTATATACACGAATAGTATAGGTTACAATG
Source organism: uncultured Clostridia bacterium (assembly GCA_944390505.1). GTDB lineage: Bacteria > Bacillota > Clostridia > TANB77 > CAG-508 > CAG-273. Next base: position 4,573 of record CALXQF010000052.1, read on the forward strand.
TCTCCTTCAGAAACACCAATTGGTGTTTTTGGATGATTATAAATCGCTGTTGTTTGTCCTTGAACTAATGGTGTAGTATCTACTTCTGGTTCTCTATTTGTAAACACTTTATCATTAACAGCAGTAATAAATTTTCTTAGAGATAAGTCAAAATGTCCTTCTTCTCCCACTAATACCAATTTTTCAAAATCATCATCATCTTGTTCTCCTGGAATATAATCTGCTCCGCTTTCAATTTCAGGATCTTTGTATGTTGGTAACTCTGCATCTGAAGGAATTTCTACATTATCTTCATCAGCTTTTTGTGAATCAATATCTTCTACCTGACTTCCTTCACTATCTGTAAAATCACTGATTTCGGCAATATTTGTAATTTTTTGATAAGAACTTATATCATCTTTTACTCTACATTTAATTTGTACATCAATATAGTCTAGTTCTTGTCCGTCAAATGCTTTTAATAAGACTTTATCAGAATCTGTGGTTCTATCAGCATAAATTTCATCTCTATTAGTAGAATTTGTTGTATTTGGCGAGGTAATGTCTGTTGTTACTGTTCTTCCATCTGGTGATACTTCCCAGCCATATCTTTGATTTAATTCGTCACCCTCTATAAATTCTAATTGTGATGGTAAGTGATCTGTGATTTCTGTTACATATCCATCTATTTGACCTTCATTATATACTCGGATAGTATAAATCACTTCATCACCATTTGACACTCTTATTGGTGTTTTATCATGGTTGTAAATTGCTGTTGTTTCCCCTCTTAATAATGGGCTTACATCTACATTTGGTTCTCTTTGATGAGTTACTTCTCCAGTAGCTCCGTCAATTACTGTAATAAATTTTCTTAAAGATAAATCGAAATATCTTCCTGGTAATATTAGATTTTCAAAATCATCATCATCTTGTTGGCTTGTATTGCCATATCTGTCTAAATCTACATTGTCTGGTTGTGAATCTCTGTCTGTATCACTATCTGTATTTCCATTTTCATCTCTATGTCCTGTGATTTCTGCTATGTTCTTTAATGTTTTGTTATCTGTCGCAACATCTGCTGTTACTTCACATTCTATTTGAATATCTACATAATCTAAATTTGTTCCATCAAATCCACTTAATAATGTGTCTTGTAAATAATCTGTTGTAATAGTTTTTCCATCACCTGATGGGTTAGTCCATTGATATGTTTTATTGATATCACTATCTGCTACAAATGTTAAACCTTCTGGCAAATGATCTGTGATTTCTGTTGCGTAACCATCTAAATCTCCTTCATTATAGATACGGATGGTATAAATAACTCTATACCCCTTATCAACTGGTACAGGGTCTTTTGTATGTACTTTATTTGCTGTTGTGGTATTTCCATTTTCTAATCTATCTAATTCTGAATCTGCAATCTGTGGCACTCTGCTTTCACTTAAAGCTACATTTTGACCACTCTCATCTTTTACAGTAGTAATAAACTTCCTTAAAGCTAAGTCAAATTCTCCTTCTGGTGGTGGCTCTGGTGTGTTTTCAATCATTTTACTATCATTAAATGATACTTTTTCTTTTTCTACCAAAACAACTGGTTGATCCAAACTTCCTGGATTTGCTACTGACCAGTACTCTGTTGTTGTAATGAATAAAGAACCTTCTATATTAAAAGTAATAGTATCAGTATTTGTACTTGCTGGTATAGAAATATAAAAGTTTTGTCCTACTAAATCTTTTAAAGTTGTACCTTTGGATACTTGTTGCTGCTGACTATCTAATAAAATAACATCTGCAATTTCACGATTGTTTCCATCTAAAAATGTTCCTTCTAAAGTATATTCTATATTTCTTGTTTCATTTATTCTATATGGTCCAACAATGATTCTATTTCCTTTGGTTGTAATGGTAGCACTGGTATTTGCAATATTAACTGGTGAAGTTCTTAAGTTACTATTTCTATAATCATAACTAAACCCAGGTTGTTGAGGCGTTTCTACTAAATAATAGAATAATGCTTGACAAGCAGCTGCTCTCTCCCATCCATCTGTAAATGTCCAATCATCACTAAGTGGTGTATAAGAACCATCTGTACCTTGCACTGCATTTAGCCAAAATTCAAATGTATTAACATGATAATCCCCTGATGGGTTTGTATAATACCATATTGCTAATTGTTGTGTTGCATCAATATCATCATCTGTTAATAATTCAAATTCATATCCATCAGAAGAAATATCTGGATTTCCTGTTTCTATAGCATAGTCTATGGCTGCGTCTATTAAAATTTGCCTTTGTTCTGCCGCTTCGGTTCTTTCTGTAGAAGATGCGTTATCTTTTGGCAATACATAAATATTATCTAAAATCCATAGTAATGCTTCATAATCATCACTGCTTGTATCTGGTAAAGCATTTTTATAAGTAGATGGTATACTATCCGGATCTTTTAAATCAAAATATGTTCCATATGTTGTTGCACTAGGACTTGCTGTTGCAAAGTCACTTGATCCAAATCCTGGTCCACCTTTTAAACAATAGATGGTTTCATATTGGGAATTGTTTGTTTTATAGATTTTCCATACATTTTTAGTTCCATTTGCAATTTGGTATCCATACCCATCTCTTCTTAACATTTTAATATTTAGTTCCATGTTTCCTGATGCTGCTTTTACTGTGTTCATGGCACTTGTAATAGCTATTGCTAAAAATAAAAATATTATTAATATGATTCCTTTTTTTAATTTCATTATTCTTACCTTCCTTTTTACCTATTACATTATTTATATTTTACTTTCGTTTTTTTACTATGTCAATAGCAGAATTTTACTGACTTTCCAAGTTTTTCATTTGTCATTTTTTCTTGCTTACGGGTAGTCCTATTTCCTGTTTTGTTTTGAAATATGACCCATATATTACAATTATATTACATTTTTGTCATATTTTCAACATTTTTGGCTTAAAATCAGCGGATTACGGGATTTCCGTAATTGTTTTTAAAGATTGCAAAACTAAAAAAGTAGAGGAAGACGAATATTGTCTTCCTCTACTTCCGCCAATAGAAACTTACAAGTCTCCATTAGCTTAGGCAGGTCTTGCAAAAGATACCAGAGAGAGGTCTCTCAAGGCACCAACCGCCGTTCGTTCGCCACTACTAGGCAATCATCTAAAAAGATTTTTGCAAGTTCTTGTAGGACGTGCTAGCTCTCACTAACAGCAATCTCGTTCACACACGGTTACTAAAGAGTTCCTAAAAAAGGAATCCTACAAGAGCAGATTTGTTGCCCCACCTAGCCACCTAATTCTTCTATTAGGTAGACTTATTTTGCCATCCAAAAATGGCAAAAAATGAAATACTGCAGTCTTACTGCAGCTGGAGGCGCCACCCGGATTTGAACCGGGGATCAGAGTTTTGCAGACTCGTGCCTT
>CALXQF010000053.1 GCA_944390505.1 uncultured Clostridia bacterium
GTCACAACTAGGACGGTAGCTGGTGCGTGTTAGAAAATTTTAACGAAAAATGTATTTCAATAATTCACAGGAAGTGTTATAATTGCTAAGAAAGAAAAGATAAGAAATGAAAAGATGAGGAATAAGAATGAAAATAATAACATTATGTGGAAGTTTAAAATTTCAAAAAGAGATGATGCTTGTTGCAGAAAAAATGGCTTTAGAAGGTAATTGCATTCTTACGCCAGTTTATCCCATTATAGAAGATTGTAAAAGAACAGAAGAACAATTGAAAAGACTAAAAAAAGCACATTTTAAAAGAATAGAATTATCAGATGCAATATTAGTAATAAATAAAAATAACTATATTGGAGACAGTACAAAGCTAGAAATAGAATATGCAAAAAAATTAGAAAAAGAAATTATATACTATACAGATTTAATGAATGAGAATCAGATAGTTGATTTTTTAGGAGAATAAAAGCATGGCTGAATTATGGGATATCTATGATAAGAATAAAAAGAAAATAGGGAAAACTGCCGAAAGAGATGTATATCAATTTAAAAAGGGAGAATACCATATTGTAGTAACAGGGATTATCATAAATTCTAAAAATGAAATTTTAGTAACTAGAAGAGCAGAACACAAAAAGTTTGGACTAATGTGGGAATGTAATGGAGGTTCAATCTTAGCGGGAGAAACCAGTTTAGAAGGAATAATTAGAGAATTAAAAGAAGAATTAGGAATTGAATTTTCAAAGAAAGAAGCTATATTTTTAAAAGAAATACGAAGAGATAAAATACCACCAGATTTTAAGGATTTATGGCTATTTAGAAGAGATATCGATAAAAGAGAGATAACTTTCCCTGATGGGGAATCAATTGATGCAAAATGGGTTACTATAGATGAATTTATAAAAATGTATAAAAATAAAGAAATTGTTCCTACAGTTGATTTTGGAATAGACGAATATCATAAAGCATTAGTTTTAAAACAGAGAGAATCATATCACTATATTGGAAATATAGTTCAAGTAAAAATAGATAGACCACTTGATAGCAAGCATCCAAAATATGGTTTTGTATATCCAGTAAATTATGGATTCGTGCCTAATACAATTAGTGAAGATGGAGAAGAATTGGATTGTTATGTATTAGGAATTAATAAAATGATAGAGAATTTCGAAGGAAAATGTATAGCAGTGATACATAGGATCAATGATAATGATGACAAATTAATTGTTGTACCAAAAGGAACAAATTATAATGATGCAGAAATAAGAGAATTGACTAATTTTCAAGAACAATATTTTGAAAGTGAGATTATAAGATAAATAAAATAGGAGGAATGAGTTATGAAAAATATATTGATAGAATATCCAAAATGTTCTACTTGTAAAAAAGCTAAGAAATGGCTAGAAGAGAATAATATAGAATTTGAAGATAGACATATAATTGAAGAGACACCTACAGCAAAAGAATTAGCAGAGTGGATAAAAGCAAGTGAGCTGGATATAAAAAAATGGTTTAATACAAGTGGGCTAAAATATAAAGAACTAAATCTAAAAGAAAAATTGTCAAATATGAGTGATAAAGAAAAAATAGAATTGTTAGCAAGCGATGGAATGCTAATAAAAAGACCTGTATTAGTATCAGACAAAGGGGTATTGATAGGTTTTAATGAAGATAAATGGAATATATTAAAATAAGCTGGATAGTAATTGCTAATATGGCAGTTACTATTTTTGTGCTTTTTAAATTGACGGAAACTCTATCAATGAAAAAATCTAAAAAACTATACTTGCAAAATGAATAAAAATAAGCTATCATACTATAATAGTAAAAACTAAAGCTACATTTATAGAACCAAAAGTAATTTGTAAGAAAATACTTCGCAATTATGTGAAGCTTGAATAAAAAGAGAACAAAATGGATTAAAAAATAAAATAGCTCAAAATAAGAGTTGATATATAATTTTGCATGTATAAGGAGAACCGAAATGGCAGATAAATTAATTATTGTAGAATCCCCAGCAAAAGCAAATACCATTAAAAAGTTCCTAGGTGGCAGCACAAAAGTAATGGCATCTATGGGACATGTTAGAGATTTGCCAAAATCTAAAATGGGAATTGATATAGAACATGACTTTGAACCAGAATATATTAATATTCGTGGAAAAGGTGATTTAATTAAGAGCCTAAAAAAAGAAGCTAAAAACGCCAAACAAGTATACTTAGCAACTGACCCTGACCGTGAAGGAGAAGCAATTGCATGGCATTTAGCACACATTTTAGAAATACCGCAGAATAGCAACTGTAGAGTTACTTTTAATGAAATCACAAAAGAAACTGTAAAAGAATCTATTAAGAAACCAAGAAAAATTGATATGAATTTAACAGATGCGCAACAAGCAAGACGTGTTTTAGACAGAATTGTGGGATATAAAATTAGTCCAGTACTTTGGAAAAAAGTAAAAAGAGGATTATCTGCAGGAAGAGTACAATCTGTTGCAGTGAAATTAATTGTAGATAGAGAAGAAGAAATCGAACATTTTATACCAGAAGAGTATTGGAATATTTATGCCACATTGCAAGAACCAGAGTCAAAGAAACAGTTTCAAGCAACCTTCTATGGAAAAGAAAAAAAGAAGATAGAACTACATACACAAGAAGAAGTAGAAGAAATTATCAAAAATATTGAAAATGGAAAATATGTAGTCATTGATGTCAAAAAAGGAGAAAAGAAAAGAACACCAGCTCCACCTTTTACTACCAGTACTATGCAACAAGAAGCTTCACGTAAGTTAGGATTTGTATTAAAAAAGACGATGTCTATTGCACAAGGCTTGTATGAAGGAGTACATGTAGGAGATAGAGGAACAGTAGGTTTAATTACTTATATGAGAACAGATTCTACTAGAATTTCAGAAGAGGCAAGGGCAGCTGCCAAAGAACACATTACACAAAAATACGGAGAAAATTATTATGAAAACAGATATTACAAAACAAAGCAAAATGCACAAGATGCCCATGAAGCCATTAGACCAACCTATATTGATTTAGAACCAGAGAAAATAAAAGAATTTTTAAGCAATGACCAATACAAATTGTACAGATTAATCTATAACAGATTTATTGCAAGCCAAATGGCACCAGCAGTATATGATACTTTAACAGCTGAAATAGAAGTTAATCAATATAACTTTAGAGCCAATGGACAAACTTTAAAATTCAAAGGTTTTATGACACTTTATGTAGAAACATTAGATAATGAAAAAGAAGAGGAGGATGATACCTCTATTCCAGAATTAACAGCTGGTCAAGAGGTAAAAAAAGTAAAATTAGATCCAAAGCAAAGTTTTACACAACCACCTCCAAGATATACAGAAGCAAGTTTGGTAAAAGCATTAGAGGAAAAAGGAATAGGAAGACCAAGTACTTATTCTCCAACCATTACAACGATATTAGAAAGAAGATATATTCAAAAAGAGCAAAAACAGCTTGTTCCAACAGATTTGGGAAAAATAGTCAATCAATTACTAGTAGAAAACTTTTCAGATGTAATTAATGTAGAATTTACTGCCAAAATTGAAGAAGAATTTGATGAGGTTGCAGAAGGAAAGGAAAACTGGAAACAAGTTATTCGTGAGTTCTATGGACCTTTTGAACAAGAAGTAGAAAGAGTAGAAAAAGAATTAGAGCATGTACAATTAGTAGAAGAAGTATCAGATGTACCATGTGAAAAATGTGGTAGAATGATGGTTATCAAATATGGAAGATACGGTAAATTTCTAGCATGTCCAGGTTATCCAGAATGTAAAAATGCAAAACCATTAGTAGAAACAATAGATGTGCCATGCCCAGTATGTGGAGCCAAAGTACAAATAAGGAAAACAAAAAGAGGAAAAAAATACTATATTTGTGAAAACAATCCAAAATCTTGCAACTATATTTCATGGAATCCACCAAAAGTGGGGGAAAAGTGGCAGTCAGATGAGGCAAGTCAATTAGAAGAAAAGCCAAAAAGCAAAAGAAAGACTGCAACTAAGAAAACTACGACAAAAAAAGCTACAACCCAAAAGACCGCAACGAAAAAGACTAACACAAAACAGAGAAAGAAATAGGACCATTGGGGACAGTCCCCTTTGGTCTTAATTTTTCTCAGCACCTACCTTGTCAAAATCAAACTTTTGTAGTATAATCATAACTTGATAAAATTTTGGTGGAGGAGCGAAATGTCAAAAGAGCAAGAACAAATAAGAGAAAGGGAAAACCATAGGGTATTTAAACAACTATTAACCACTTTTATACAAAATGAAGCAGAAGTCAAGAGCGAGGACAATGTAGAATATGCAAAAAATATCAAGTTAATCCCTAAGATTTTTTATAATGAATTTTCTAAACAATTAAAAGTAGAATTTAAAATAGGTGACAAAGCACTTTATAAATTAAAAAACTTACCAGAATTTTATGAAAGAATGTTAAAACACGAAGTTTATCAATATGGTAATAAATTAAATCTTCTTCATGAAGAAGCATCTTTTGAAGAGGATTCTATTCCTACCCTAAAATTTTTATTAAAATATGCAGAAATTATGAAATATCATAATGAAGTTGGAAGTAATTATAGTAATTATCCAAAAAATATTACACAAGACAATATTTTAATTTCAAATACTGGGTTAGATGACCTTTTTGAAACTTTAAAAGAAAAAAATATATTATTTCAAAAGGGTGGAAAAGAAACAACAATTCATTTTAACTCTAATGAACCCGACATTACCTTTACAATTTCACAATTAGCAGAAAATAAATTTCAACTAATTTGCAATATTGATATTTTTGGTTATCATATTTTACAAGGTAAAAATTATATCTATTTGCTTTTCCAAGAAGTATTATATCGTTGTAGTGAAGACTTTGAAAATACCACTTTGAAATTACTAGAAGTACTTCGCAAAAATTATACAAATGAAATAATAATGGACCAAACTGAATTAACTAGTTTTTTTGCTATGATAGCACCTAAAATGGAAGATAAAATTATTGCAGAAAAATTACCACAAAATATCAAAGATAAATGCATTCCACAAAAATTAGCAGTGAAAATTTATTTAGACTATGACCAGAAAAATCACATTATAGCAGAGATTAAATTTTGCTATGGAGAAACAGAATTTAATCCATTTTTGATACAGAACTTGGAAATTGCCAGAAATGCTATTGGGGAAAATGAAGCTTTAAATCATTTTATTGAAACCGGGTTTTTATTAGACAGAAAAAATGCAAAACTAGTTTTGGCAGATGAAACTAAAATTTATCAGTTCTTATCAGATGAAATAGAAAGCTATATGCGAAAATATGAGGTTTTAGCAACTCAAAACTTTCGACAAAAAGAAATTCGTTCTTTTCAAATGAAATCCATAGGAGTGAAAATAGAAAACCATTTGCTACAGATTGATTTGTCACAAATAGGAATTGATTTAGCAGATTTAGCAGAAATGATGAAAAAATATAATTTGAAGAAAAAGTTTTATAGGTTAAAAGACGGTAGTTATATTAGACTAGAAGAAAATGATACTATGAACTTTTTGGACGAATTGGCCATTGACGCAGATGCAGGCTATGATGGTTTTACCAAACAAACTATTACTCTGCCAAGTTATAGAAGCCTTTATTTAGAAAAGATGCTTCAAAGTTTAAAAAATGTGGAAATCAAAAAAGATAAGTCTTATCAAACAATGGTAGAAAAATTAAAAAATGAACAGGTAAGCTCTGAGTTGCCAATTCCTACTAATTTAAATGCTACTTTAAGAACTTACCAAAAAATAGGGTATCAATGGTTAAAAATGCTAGATGAATATGAATTTGGTGGAATTTTAGCAGATGATATGGGATTAGGGAAAACCATTCAAATGTTAGCTGTTATTTTATCCTATGTGAACGAAGAGGGAGAAGAGGCAAAGCCTTCTTTAGTAGTTTGCCCAAGTTCTTTGACTTTAAACTGGCTAGGAGAAGCTAATAAATTCACACCAAGCTTAAAGGTTTGTGTAATCAGTGGAAATGCATTAGAGCGAGAAAAAAAGATACAGCAAATAGAAAAGTACAATTTAGTCATTACTTCTTATGACTCCTTAAAAAGAGATATTGACTTTTATGAAGAACGAAATTATAGATTTAAATATATGATTGCAGATGAAGCACAATATATTAAAAATAATAATACACAAAATGCAAAAGCAATCAAAAAAATAGTAGCACAAACAAGATTCGCCTCAACAGGAACACCAATCGAAAACTCGTTATCTGAACTATGGTCCATATTTGACTATATTATGCCAGGCTATTTATTCCGCTATAAAAAATTCAAAGAATTATTTGAAATTCCAATTATGAAAGAAAATGAACAAGCGGAAATGGCAAAATTAAAAAGAATGATTGAGCCATTTGTATTAAGAAGGGTGAAAAAAGAAGTATTAACAGAATTACCAGACAAAACAGTAACTGTTTTATATAATGAAATGCAAGAAGAACAACAAGAAATTTATTTATCTTATTTGGCACGTGCCAAAAAAGAAGTAGCAGAAGAAATGCAACTCAATGGTTTTGAAAATAGTCAAATTAAAATTTTAGCTCTTTTAATGAGGTTAAGACAAATTTGTTGCCACCCAAGCTTGTTTTTACAAGACTATATAGGAGAAAGCAGCAAACTAAATCAATGTATAGAAGTTATTCAAGATGCAGTTGCAGGTGGTCATAAAATTCTACTATTTTCTGGGTATACTTCTATGTTTGAAATGATTGAAACTAGACTAAAAGAGAGCAATATTTCCTATTTAAAATTAACAGGACAAACAAGAGTATCTGACAGAATTCATCTAGTAGATCAGTTTAATGAAGATCCAGCCATTAAAGTATTTCTAATCTCATTAAAAGCCGGAGGAACGGGCTTGAACCTAACAGGAGCAGATATGGTAATTCATTATGACCCATGGTGGAATATTTCAGCAGAAAATCAAGCAACAGATAGAACTTATCGAATAGGACAGAAAAATAATGTACAGGTGTATAAATTAATTACGAAAAATTCTATAGAAGAAAAAATATATGAGTTGCAACAAAGAAAGGAAAAATTAGTGGATAATATGTTATCAACACAAAGTACATTTATTAACCAATTATCCAAAGAAGATATTTTAGAATTGTTTGGGTGAGATATGTAAATAAAGGAAAACGATTGTAGAGTAAATAACGCAATTGTTTCCTTTTTTATATTTTATTTCTATTGAAGAAAAAAAGAGAAAATGATATAGTTAAAAGTAATAAAGGCTATATCATTTGTGCTTAAGCAAGACTATTATCTAGTAACGAAAGGCAAATGCAATCTTCTCTGAAGAAAAATATTAATTCGGTTTTGTAGAAGTGAAAGGAATAAAAAATGAACGATTATATTAGTATAATAGGTGGAGGATTAGCCGGTTCTGAAGTAGCATATCAAATCGCGAAAAGAGGAATTAAGGTAAAACTATATGAAATGAAACCACATAAATTTTCACCTGCACATAGCAATGAAAATTTAGCAGAAATTGTTTGTAGCAATTCTTTTAAATCTAATTTACATACCAATGCTTGTGGATTACTAAAAGAAGAATTAAGAAAACTAGATTCTTTATTAATTCGTATTGCAGATGAAACTGCAGTGCCAGCAGGACAGGCACTAGCTGTAGATAGAGAACAATTTGCAAAAAGAGTAACACAAGAACTAGAAAAAATGGAAAATATAGAAATCATCCATAAAGAAATTGGAATGCAAACAGTGAACAATATAGATGATGTATTAGTAAATGAAGAAGTGAAAAGCGAGTTGCAAACAATGATTGGGCAAGGAATTGTGATTGTTGCAACAGGGCCACTGACTTCTGAAAACTTATCTACTGAAATTGCAAACTTAACAGGAAGT
>CALXQF010000054.1 GCA_944390505.1 uncultured Clostridia bacterium
ATTTTAAAAATAATAAATTATATTTATATTCTAAAAATAATAAATAAAAAAAATAATAATCAATTAAAAATAAATTCAAAATAAATAAATTATTAAATAAATTAATTTTTTAATATTATTTTTTATTAATTAATTATTTATTTAATTTTATTAAAAAAATATTTTAATAATTAATAATTTTTTAATAAATAAAAATCACTCATGTCAATTATTAATTTATATTTTAGTGCAAAAATTATTCTTTACCATTTTTTATTTTATATTTTGTTTCATAAATATTACAATTTCTTTTCATATTATTGTTTGTTTTGTATTCCAGTTTTTTACAATTTTTGTGTTGCTTTTTTGTTTCTTCTTACGATATAGTATCGCATTTTATTATAGAACTTTCGTTCTTTTTTTGATTGATGCTTGTTTTGGATTTTTTGTCTTTTCGTCATTTTGTTTTACTTAATCAAACTTTATCTCTATCTAGCACTTATTACTTAATTGTATAAAAGTAATTTTGTAAACCATCCTCTTGTTGTTATGTCTACTTGATTATCTGGCTCTTCTCTCAACAATTTTTTTACTTTTTCTATTTATTCCGATGGTCTTATGTGATTTTTTATTTCCAATTTCTTATCTTTATTTTATTCTTTTTAAACGTTAACATTATTCTATGTACAGTTTTTAGTTCTTTCGAATTTTTTAACTGCTTCACTTTTTCTACTTTTTCAATACCTTTTAGACAATTCTATATTTTGTATTAATATCCATTTGAATTTATTATTTTAAATCTACTTTTTTATATGTCAGATATATCAATTAATAATTTTTTATCTACTTTATGAGTATATACTTTTTCATTCTAAAAATTATTTATTGTTTGTTTTATTTTTTATGGTTTGTACTTTGAATTGTTTAACATGATAAAATTTTCATAATTTATTTTTTTAATTTTTTTATTTTGTTATTTATTATTTAATTATTTATAATTTATGATTTTATTTTTATTTTATTTTTTATTATTAATTTTAATAATAAAATATTTTTATTTATATTTATATTTATATTTTTATTTTTAATATTAAAAAATATAAATTATATTTTATTTTTTTATAATTAAAATTAATTTAAAAATTTAATAAAAAAATAATTAATTATATTTTATTAAAAATAAAATTAATTATTTATTTTGTCAAAATTAAATATTTTTTATATAATTAATATAATAATATATTTATTTATTAATTATATAAAATATTTTTTTTATATTAAATTTTATTTTTATACTTTTTATCTGTTTTTTCTTTTATAAATATTACAAATTCATTTCAAATTTATCATTGCTTTTTATTCCATTTTTTTTACAATTTTTCTATTGTCAATTTGAGTCTTTCTTTCATAATTTATCATTCTATATCATAGAATTTATGTTTGTTTCAAGAAAAAAATTTTACTTGCCTTTTTTTGTCTTTTAGTAATTATTCCTATTTTAGGTTGTTCTTTCTCTTTTCTATGCTTACTAATTCTATTTATAGAAAATAATTTTATAGTTTACACATATTGTATTATGTCTACAAAATTGTTGAAAATTTTTTATTGATATTTTTAGTCTTTTTTCATTTATTCCGATGAATTTTTGGCTTTCTTTTTATTTCTTTTTTTCTTTATGCATTTTTTATTTTTTTATTAAAATCAATTTTGTGAAGGTAAATTTCTCGGTTTTCTTATTTTGGACCTATCTCATTTTCATCTTTTAGTTTACTATTTGACAATTTTGTTTATCGTTGTTTTACTTACATTTTTTCTTTTTTGATTTACTGGTGTTCTGTTCCTTTTCTTTGAAATTCGTAATTTTTATATCTACTTTTAGTTTTTTTATTTTTATCACATGCGTTTTCTATAAAAAATATCTTATATCATTTTTTCACTATAATTATTTTTTTAATTATATTATTTTCATTATTAATTATTTTATTATTTCACTATTTCTATTTTTACTTTTAATATTTTTAATTTTATTTTTATTTTAATTTTTTCTATCTCTATTTTTTATCATTTATCTTTTATTATTAATAATTTATTTTATCAATTATGTTTTATTGATATTTTATAAAAATAAATACTATAAATTTTAAATAATTTATTTTTATTAATAATTTTTTATTTTATTTTTAATTATGTATTTTATATATTTATATGTTAAAAATATCTGTTTTTTATATTTATAATTATTTTAATTATTATTTTTGTTAGTTTCTAAATATTTTTCATTTTTAATATCTAATATTTTTTATAGGACTAATTACTATTTTTTGGGAATAAATAAGAAAATAATATGAAGATCATTTTTTATATTACCTTATGGGGAGGATTACTTTAGAAATAGGCTATAATTATGACTTAATTTAAAATAAGAATATTGAAATAAATTAATATCAATTTTACATCATATATCTATGCATAATATAATGTAAACTAGAAAAATCTTGCGTTTTAATTTTATACTTTCTTGTCAATTTCCTTATAAAATGATATAATTTGAGAAAACAAAACAATGGAGGAATTCTTATGAAACTAGAGCAAAATGATTTATTACCTTTATTTTCAAATACTACTATTCCAGATATATTTTTTACAGAATATCTTCCACAAGCAAATGGAGATTATATTAAAATTTATTTATACATTTTATTTTTGTCGAAATATGATAAAGATATAAAAGTAAATGATTTGTGTAAGAAATTAGGACTTTCTTTAAAAATAGTACAAGATGGTATGAAATACTGGGAAGATGAAGGAGTTATTACAAAAAAGAATACAGGATATGTGTTAAATAATTTGCAGGAAATAGAATTGCATCATTTATATAAGCCTAAAGCTTCTTTATCTGCCGAACAAATTCAAAAGTCTGCTGAGAGTCAAAAACGTGCAAAGACAATTGAATATATTAATAATAAATTTTTCTCTGGTTTGATGCCTACAACATGGTATCCTGACATTGAATTGTGGTTTCAAAAATATCATTTTGATGATGAAGTAATGATTGCCTTATTTGAATATTGTTTTGATAAATCTGCCCTTCATAGAAATTATATTCAGGCTGTTGCTGATGCTTGGGCTAAAAATTCTATTAAAACATATAATGATTTAGATATTTATTATGAAAAGCAAGAAAAATTAAATAAAACTGCTAGTTTAATTAGTAAAAAGTTAGGATTATCTAGACAATTATCACAATATGAATATGCCTATATTGAAAAATGGTTAATTGATTTTAATTTTTCTTTCGACATTATTGAAATTGCTTTAAAAAGAACTACTTCAAAGGTAAATCCAAGTTTTGATTATATTGATAAATTATTAACAGATTGGCATGATAGAGGTTTTACTACCACAGAGCAAGTTCAGAAATTTTTAGCTGATATCAAACAAAAGAATAATAATATTAAAGAATTGGAAAAGAAAACTGGATATCAAAAATATGAGCAAAGAAGTTATGATAATTTAAATCATTTATATGCTAACAAAAAATAAATTGAGGAGGTTATTTTGAATACTTCTACTTTAAAATCATTATTAATTGAATATGATAAAAAGAGAATCAGAGAGCAGGAAATTGCAGAAAGAGAAAAAAATGAGTTATATGAAGAATTTCCAAGGCTTTCTGAAATAGATAAAAAATTAAGTTCTCTTGCTTTTTCTACTATGAGAGAATTAGCACAAAATAATGATAAAAAATTATTAGATCAATTAAATTCTAATATTACACAATTAAAACAAGAAAAAGAAAAAATTCTAAAATCAATTGGAAAAAGAGCTGAAAGAATTTTTACTCAATATGAATGTAAAAAATGTCATGATACAGGATATATTTCAAATGGTTCCTCTAGTGAAATGTGTAGCTGTTTAAAACAAAAAATATATGATATTGAATATAATAAATCGAATATGCATCATCTTGAAAAGCAAAATTTTGAAAATTTTAATTTAAATTTTTATTCTACAGAAGTGAATTCTGAGAAATATCAATCAGATATTTCTCCTAGAGAAAATATGGAATTAATTTTAAAAATTTGTCACACTTTTATTGAACAATTTGATGATCAAGAGGAAAAAAATCTTCTATTTACAGGAAAAACAGGACTTGGAAAAACATATTTATCTAGTTGTATTGCAAATGAATTATTAAAACAAGGTAAAACAGTATTATATCAAACTGCTTCTGTTATGCTAGATACAATTATTAATTATCGTTTTGGTAAATCCAATCATTCTAAAGATATTTATGATTCTTTATTAAATGTAGATTTATTAATTATTGATGATTTAGGAACAGAAGGCATTAATAATATGAAATTAGTAGAATTATTTAATCTTTTAAATACAAGATTATTAAATAGTAATAAAATTACCAAAACTATTATTTCTACTAATTTAAGCTTACAATCTTTATTTAATACTTATGATGAGAGGATTGTTTCTAGAATTGTTGGAAATTATAATATATGTTATTTTTTTGGTGAAGATATTCGTTTTATAAATCATTAAATATCCAAAATTAAAATATAGTGATTTAAATTTTGACAATTAAAATTTAAATCACTATATTTTTTTATCTCAATGTTTCTATTTGATATTTATCTTTCTAAATTTTTCTGTCTATTTCTATCGTGTTCTTCTCTCATTTTTTTTATTTGTTTATTTATTTCATCCATTGAATGGATTTTTCTCTGAATGAAACCATAAAGATTTGGCATTTGCTTCATATGATTAGGAAGTGAAACAATATAAGACTGTATTATTTCTTCTATCATTTCTGCTTCATTTGGAAATTTTCCATCTCGTATAGCTACAATTCTACAATATAATTCATTTTCTATTAAAACACTTAATTGGTGTTTTAATTCTTCTTGATTTTCTTTCATTTTTAGTTTCACTTCCTTTATATAGAGGTAACGCAAGTTAAATTCTTCAATTATATTTTTTAGTTTTCCTCATCATTTTCCTCTGGATTAATTGTTTCTATGCTAACTACCTTTCCTTCATTCGTTCTCATTAATGTCACACCTTGTGTTGACCTTCCCAAAACGCTGATGTCTTTTACTTTTAATCTAATAATAGTGCCATTTTCCGTAATAATCATAACATCTTCATCATCTGTTGCAATACGAATACCTACTAAAGTTCCTGTTTTTGGAGTAATTTTATAAGTGATAACTCCTTTTCCTCCTCTTGTTTGTACTCTGTATTCATCTAATTCTGTTCTTTTTCCAAATCCATTTTCTGTAATAGCAAGTAAAGTAGCATTATGATTTCCTTCAATAATGGATTCCATACCAATCACAAAATCATCATCATTTAAGCGAATTCCAATAACTCCTTGTGCAGTTCTTCCCATTGGTCTTACATCCTTTTCACTAAAAGTAATGCTAAGCCCTTGGCTTGTTACTAACACTACATTATCTTGTCCATCTGTTAATCTTACATCAATTAACTCATCGTCTTCTCTTAAAGTAATCGATAATAATCCATTCTTTCTATTGCTATCAAATTCATTTAATGGTGTTTTCTTAATAAATCCTTTTTTAGTTCCCATTAATAGATATTTGCCATCTGCAAAATTAGAAATTGGAATAACAGCTGAAATTTTTTCTCCTGCATCTAATCTTAATAAATTAACAATAGCTGTACCTTTCGCAGTTCTTCCGGCTTCTGGAATTTCATATCCTCTTAAACGATATAATTTTCCTTTATTACTAAAGAATAATATTGTATCATGTGTAGAAGCAGTAAAGATTTGTTTTACAAAATCGTCTTCTCTGGTTGCAAGTCCAGTAATTCCTTTTCCGCCACGTTTTTGGCTTTTATAAGTATCAATTGGCATTCTTTTGACATATCCAAAATGTGTTAAAGTGATAACTGTTTGCTCTTCTTTTACTAAATCTTCAATATTAATTTCTCCTTCTGCTGCTACAATTTTCGTTTTTCTTTCATCACCATATTTTTGCTTAATTTCTAATAATTCTTCTTTGATGATATCAAATACTAATTTTTCACTTGCAAGTACTGCTCTTAGGTGATCAATTAATTTCATTAATTCGTTATATTCTTCATCTATTTTTTCTCTTTGCAAACCGGATAAAGTCTTTAATCTCATGTCCAAAATAGATTGTGCTTGTATATCAGAAAGTTTAAATCTTTCCATTAATCTTTCTTTTGCATCATCGTAAGAATTACGAATAATTTCAATTACTTCATCAATATTATCTAATGCAATTTTTAATCCCTCTAAAATATGTGCCCTTGCTAATGCTTTGTCTAAATCAAATTGTGTTCTACGAAGGATAACTGTTTTTCTATGGTCAATATAATGGTCTAAACATTGTCTTAATGTTAGAATTTTAGGTTCTCCGTTGACTAATGCTAGCATAATAATTCCAAAAGTATCTTGTAGTTGCGTATGCTTATATAACTGATTTAATACAACTTGTGCATTAACATCTCTTTTTAATTCAATAACAACTCTTACTTTTGATTCTCTATCAGATTCATCTCTTAATTCAGAAATTCCTTCAATTCTTTTTTCTTTTACTAATGTTGCAATATTTTCAATTAATTTTGCCTTATTTACTTGATATGGAAGAGAATTGACAATAATTCTTTGTTTATTATTGTTCATTTCTTCAATTTCACATTCTGCACGAACTGTAATTTTTCCTCTTCCAGTAGTATATGCTTGTTTAATTCCTTCTAATCCTAAAATAATACCTTCTGTTGGAAAATCTGGTCCTTTTATAACTTCCATTAATTCTTCATCTGTTACATTATCTTCATCAATAATTTTAATAATTCCATTAATAATTTCTGTTAAATTATGTGGTGGAATGTTAGTTGCCATACCTACTGCAATTCCTGAAGAGCCATTAATTAACAATGTTGGAATTTTAGAAGGAAGTACTGTTGGTTCTTGCAAACGATCGTCATAGTTTGGCATAAAATCTACTGTGTTTTTTTCAATATCAGTAAGCATAGTTTCTGCAATTTTAGCCATTCTTGCTTCTGTGTACCTCATTGCTGCTGCTCCATCACCATCAATGGAACCGAAATTTCCATGTCCATCAATTAATGGATATCTTTGCGTAAAATCTTGTGCTAAACGCACCATTGCATCATATACGGAAGCATCACCATGTGGATGATATCTTCCCAAAACAGAACCTACTGTATTGGCACACTTTCTATATGGCTTATCAGATGTAATTCCATCTTCATACATAGCATATAAAATTCTTCTATGTACCGGTTTAAGACCATCTCTTACATCTGGAAGTGCTCTAGCTACAATAACGCTCATTGCATAATCGATGTAGGCTGTTCTCATCTCTTTTTCAATATCACGTTCTATAATTTTTCCGTCATTTCTTTTTACGTCATTTTCTGCCATTTTTTTACCTCTTTTCTAGTCTTTTTTCTACACTTGTATTATACTAAACCAGTAAAAAATATGCAAGCAAAAATACAGAAAAAAGTAAGAAAAATCAACGACTTGACTTGCTTTTTTCTTTGTTTTTTAATGGCTTTTGTTTTCATTTTTTATGTATCTTTTATCCCTTAGGAATGGAAAGATTTATATCATATTATTAATTTTAATATCATAAAAATACTAGTTATTCCTTATATACATTTATAATTTTTCTATTTCTTCTTTTGATAAATTTGTTACTTTTATAATTATTTCTACTGGTATTTTTTCTTCTTTCATTTTTTTAGCTATTAATCTTACACCCTCTTTCACACCTTCTTGTATACCTTCTTCTTTACCTTTTGTATATCCTGTATATTCTGCTTCCCTTTCATCTAATATTGCTTTTTCTCTTAATTCTGCTAATCTTCTTACTACTTTATCATCACTCATATTATCTAGCTT
>CALXQF010000055.1 GCA_944390505.1 uncultured Clostridia bacterium
CTCTGATTCACCAGCAAATGCAGCTCTTAAATTAGCTTCTGTTTTTGATCCTTTTAATTCCATTCCTTTTTCCTCCTAATCAATTAATTTGAGAATATTCTCTTTTTAATATTAATTTTGCTTAAGTTTTCGCATTAATTTATAAATAATTTTTTTCTATCATTAATCTGAGAATGATTCTCATTTTTCTATCCAAATCATATATCAATTTTAGAGAAAAGTCAATAGAACTGCTAAAAATCATCTTTTCTTTAAAAACATTTTATTTTAAATGGGAATTGTAATAAATTTCCTCTATAATTTCTTTACCTGTCATTTCACAAGGAATATTCATTCGTTTGATAAAATCACTATCAAAATCATTAAAATAATTGATGCCAATATCATATACTTGAAAATCAATACCATTATTTTTTAAAGCTCTTACTGTTTCAGCTGTATAAGCACCATAAGGATAAGCAAAAACTTTTAAATCTTGCTTTCCTAAATATTTTTCAATCATTTCGTAAGACTCTTTTACATCATCACGTAATTCCCTAACAGGACGTTTGTTATAAAAAACATGTTTTTTATTATGACTAAATATCTCTACAAGTCCACTATTTTGCATTTCTAAACATTCTTCCCATCCTAAATATTTTATTCCATCAATTTCCTTACCTATATTATCAGTTACTATAAAAATAGAAGCTTTTACATGATACTTTTTCAAAATGGGGTAGATATATTCGTAATTACTATAATATCCATCATCAAATGTAATCACTATAGGTTTAGAAGGAAGTTCCATTTTTCCTTTATTAGCCGCATCTAATTCTTTCATAGACATTATGGTATACCCATTATTTAAAAAAGTTTTGACATTTTCTTCAAAGCTTTCAGGAGTGTTAATATATTCAAAGTTATTTGGGTCAGTATCAGGAACTGTAGCGACAAAATCATGATATAGCAACACAGGAATTGAAATATTAGGTCTTTGCCTATATTGATAGTAGTTAAAAATATTGATTGCAACAATAATGACAGCTATCAAACAGAGAATGATAATTATTTTTTTTCTATTCAATTTTGATACACCTCTTTTTTTATATATCTTAATTAATATGCTTCAATTTCATATACCTGTTTTTAATACTCTTCATTTAATGCACATTGATATATTATATTCTTTTTCAACATTTTCTGATACTTATTGTTGTTAACATATTCACAATTTTTCGACATTTTTCGTATCATACAGTGAGGTGAGAAAAATGTTTTTAATAACAACAATGATTGCATTATTGTGCCTTGTAGTGTCAATATGCATCAATGTTAATTGGATTAATGATATAGCATGTTATTTTGGATATTTTTTGGCAATCTATTTAGTAACTTTTATTGCTTTAATTCCAGGTTTTAATTATGTGTTTCATTTTGTTAGCTTGCTTTTTGAGAAAAAAACAAAAAAGCAATGTGTTAAAAAAGAGCAAGATGTTACCATTTTAATACCAGTCTATAATGCAAAAGAAACAATCAAAGAAACACTAGAGTCTATTCAAAAGCAAAAATATTGTGGAGATATTTTTGTAAAGATTATCGATGATGGTTCAACAGATGGAACTTTAGCATTACTAAAGTCAATGGAATTAGACTCAAATACAACTATCATAGAAGCTACGCATCAAGGAAAATCATCAGCATTAAATAAGGCATTACAAACAGTAAAAACAGATTATACCATTACAGTAGATGCAGATACTGTTTTACATCCTTTAGCAGTTAGAAATATCATGAGCCAATTAATGAATTCTGATGAAAAAACAGTAGCAGTAGCTGGATGTATATTTGTGAAAAATGCTAAAAAGAGTTTTATTACCAAATTACAAGAATGGGATTATACTTTAGGAATATTTGGTGTAAAATTTGTGCAAGGAAATTATCAATCTGCACTAGTTGCACAAGGCGCTTTTAGTGCTTACAAAACCAAAATGTTAAAAGAAATTGGTGGTTGGGAAAATTGCATAGGAGAAGACATTGTTTTAACTTGGCAATTACTAGCAAAAGGTTATGAAACAGGATTTGCTAAAAATGCTATTGCTTATACAGAGGTTCCAGAAAAATATAGAGACTTAGGCAAGCAAAGAAAAAGATGGGCTAGAGGAATGATTGAGGCTTTTAAAAGGGTCAAAATATTAGGAACTAAAAAATTGAATATGAAATCTAGATTCTTAATGTGTCTTAATATATTTTTCCCTTTGATAGATTTAGCACTTCTCATTTTTGTACCACTAGGATTAATTTTATTAGCTTTAGGAAATCCATTATTAATTAGCTGGATTTCATTACTGGTTATTCCACTTGGATTACTACTTTGCTTATTAATTGAAATTAGAAGAAAAAATATGCTAAAAGAAATTGATTGCAAATTAGAAAAAAGAAGCATATTAGCATTTATTGTTTATGTTTTATTATATGCAGTAATTTTAGCTCCTTATTGCTTAATTGGCTATATTTCAGAATTATTCAATTGCAAAAAAGAATGGTAATATTATAAAAATTGTTCTAGAATATTTATTTTATATTCTAGAACAATTCTATTAAATAATCAATTGAACAACATTCCAAACCCCAGTAGTCAACATACATAGCACAATTCCACAAACAGTAGGTAGTAGAAAGGCAAGCACAGACCATTTTAGACCACCTGCTTCTTTTTTGATAGTCATTAAAGTAGTAGCACAAGGAAAATGTAATAAAGTAAAAATCATTACATTAATGGCAGTAAGCAAAGTCCATCCGTTTTGGACTAATATTTGACCAATTTCAGTGATATTATCCATATCAACTAACATTCCTTTTTGCATATAACTCATTAAAATAATAGGCAACACAATTTCATTAGCAGGAAGCCCTAACAAAAATGCAGTTAAAATATAGCCGGTCTAATCCCATTAATTTTGCAAATGGATCTAAAAAGCTTGCTACATAAGTTAAAATGCTAACATCTCCAATTGTAATATTAGCAAATAGCCAAATAACAAGACCTGCTGGAACTGCAACTGTAATGGCTCTACCTAATACAAATAGTGTTCTATCGAAAATGGAGCGGATTAATACTTTTCCGATTTGTGGTTTCCTATAAGGTGGTAGTTCTAGCATGAAAGACGAAGGAACTCCTTTTAAAATGGTCTTAGACAAAAGTTTCGAAATCCATAAAGTCATGAATACCCCTAATAAAACAACAAGTAATACAATGACAGTAGAGATAAAAGAAGAAGCAAAACCACTTGCCACAGTACTTCCTATAAATATGGTAGCAATCGTAATTAAAAAAGGAAACCTTCCATTACATGGTACAAAAGCATTTGTTAAAATAGCAATTAGCTTTTCTCTAGGTGAATCAATAATTCTAGCCCCTACCACGCCAGCTGCATTACAACCAAATCCCATGCACATGGTAAGTGCCTGTTTTCCGGAACTACATGCTTTTTGAAAGAAGTTATCTAAATTAAATGCAATTCTAGGCAAATATCCCAAATCTTCTAATAAAGTAAACAATGGAAAGAAAATAGCCATAGGTGGAAGCATAACAGCAATAACCCATGTTAAAGTAGTGTAAATTCCGTCAATCAATACACTAATCAGCCAATCTGGAGAGTGCAGGCTTTCTAAAACCCATAGCAATTTTGTTTGTAGCCATGCAAACAAATCGGACAATAAACTAGACGGATAATTTGCTCCAACAATAGTAATCCAAAAAATCACCCCTAAAAACAAAATCATAATAGGAATTCCAAATTTTTTGGATGTTAAAATTTTATCAATTTTTCTGTCACGTTCATGATAAGTTTGATTATCATAGGTACAAACATCCCTACATAAAGTTTCCGCCTCAAAAATAATAGTTGATACAATTTGATCTCGTATTTCATCAGAATGTGTAAGACCTTCACTGGAAAGCTCTGATTTGACAAGAAGCAATTTTAATGCAAGTTCTTCATTATCTAGCAAATGAATATGTAAGTTTGTTTCAATAGAATGAAGAATTTTTTGGTCCCCATCTATTAATTTTAAGCAAACCCATCTGGTCAAATTTTTTCTTTCTTTTGGCAAAATTTCAGACACAGTAGGAGATAGAAAAGTAATCTGTTTTTCTATGCTACTTGGATAGCAAATTTGGTGTGTATTAAGCGTTACTTGATAAATTTCATTGCTTTGCTTGTTGTTTAAATTATGAACTTCTTCCTGCGAATTAATTATATCATTAACAGCATTTTCCTGTGTAAGGTGGGTATGAGAGTGAATACATACCTCATTTACTTTTTCCATTAACTTTTTGAGAGTTTTCTTTTTTCTTGCAACAATTCCAATCACAGGAATACCAAGTAATTTTTCCAACAATTTAAAATGAATATGAATTCCTTTCTTTCTGGCTTCATCTAGTAAATTTACACATAAAACTACATTAGGTGTAATTTCCATTACCTGATAAAGTAAATTCAAATTTCTTTCCAAGCAAGTTGCATCAACAATCACAACAGTAGCATCTGCATTGCCAAAACAAATATAGTCCCTTGCAATTTCCTCTTCTTCGGAATGTGACATAATAGAATAAGTACCAGGAATGTCTACTAATAAAAAGTTTTTGTTTTGAAAATGGCAAATACCAGTTGCATTAGCAACTGTTTTACCAGGCCAGTTACCAGTATGTTGATGCATACCAGTCAATCCGTTAAATACAGTTGATTTTCCAACATTTGGGTTACCAGCAATAGCAATTGTATAATCACAGCCAATTACTTTTTCAAAAGCATCTTTTTGATTTAATTGATGACCTGTAGAGTTAGCAGTAAGTCCCATAAAATAGTATTATCTCCTTTCATTTTCAATCATCTATAATAAAGTTTTTGCTTGAATTATAGTTATTTTTGTATCACAATTTTTTCAGCATCTTTTTTGCGAAGTGCAATGATGGTTCCACGAACTTCATAAGCAGTCGGGTCACCGACTGGGACTGATAAGAATAGGAGTAATATAAGTACCTTTTATTAATCCTAAATCTAGTAGCCTTCTTCTCAAAGATCCTGTGCAATTTAAACTCTCAATTTCTACTTTAGTGTTTATACCTGCGCTATTCAAAGTATCTTGCTTCATATTTTTCTTTTTGTACCTCCAATAATTTTAATAGTTCATTTTATTTTATGTTGTGTTTCATGGAAAGGTGAAACAAATTAAAACTGCATGACATAGCTTTATAAATTCTTAAGAAATTACCTACTGTTTTCTTAATAAAGTTATGGTACAATAAATGCGAAATAAGGGTGGAGAAATTTAGCAACATAAAAATGCAATAATCATTGGTAACGATGAACAGCCATCCAATAAAAGTGATACTAAAATAGGAAAATAGGAGGTCAATATGGGAGAACTAATATTGAAATGCAAAGATTTGCATAAAAAATTAGGCAAAAAAGAAATTTTGAAAGGAGTATCAGTCGAGCTTTATCAAGGAGATATTTTAGGATTTATAGGACCAAATGGTGCACGGAAAAACTACCACAATAAAGTTAATTTTAGGCTTACAAGGAATTACCAGTGGTCAAGTAACAATTAATGGATATGATATTGAAAAACAATTTACAAGGGCAATAGAAAATGTAGGAGCCATTATTGAAAATCCGGATTTATATATGTACCTAACAGGATATGAAAATTTAAAATTAGTAGCCAACATGTATTCTGGAATTACACAAGAAAGAATTATGGAAGTTGTAAAATTAGTAAAACTAGAAAATCGTATTCATGACAAAGTATCCAAATATTCTTTAGGAATGAGGCAAAGGCTAGGAGTAGCACAAGCAATTTTGCATAGACCAAATTTACTTATCTTAGATGAACCAACCAATGGATTAGACCCAGAAGGCATTAAAGAAATGAGAGACTTACTAAAAGATTTAGCAAAAAATCATAAAATGGCAATTTTCATTTCTAGCCATAATTTAGCAGAAATGGAAACATTATGTAATAAAGTATGTATTATTCAAAATGGAGAAGTACTAGAAACAAATGAGATTACAAAATTAAAGAAAACAGCACAAACTCACTATAAAGTTGTAGTAGATAATACACAAAAAATCAAAGAACTGCTAGCTTACCCAGTAGAAATAGAAAATGAAACAAATATGCTAGTAGATGTGACAAGAGAACAAATTCCAGAAGTAGTGAAAGTTTTAGTAAAGCATGACATCAAAATTTATGAAGTACATGAAGAACAAATGTCATTAGAAGATGCATTCTTAAAAAAGACAGGGGGTAATATCATTGATTAGTTTAATTGAAAATGAGTTAAAAAAGATTTTTAGTAAAAAAAGCATTTATATCACACTTGCCATTACATTAGTATTTATTATAGCATGTAATATTATTTATAAAGTAAATGAAAATAATTCTTATGGATATGATTTATCAGATAATATCGAGTATTATGAACAACAACTAGAAGCTTTAGATGTAGATGACCCAGAAGAGAGAAGCATTTATATCAGTTATGAAGTTGAGCTAGAAATTTCAAAATTAGTACAAAAATATGGAGATAGTAGCACTTGGCAGGCGCAAGTCATCTATGAAACAGGAAGAAGTTATATTGAAGACAAAGTTTATGCAAAATATGGAGAGATAAGTTCAAACGATATGCAAAATTTATCAGATCAGGTAGAGCAAAACAGTTCAGAAATAACAGATCAAGAATATTTAGATAAAATAGAAAAAGAATATCAAGATTTTGTAGCAAAACTAGATGCAGGAGATTGGCAGTATTTTGCCAATGAAGAGTTAAAGCAAGTAAATAAAAATATAGAAGAGCAACAACAAGCAAAAGAAAATACGCAAGACAGTACTGTGTTAAGCGGAATAGAAGACCAACTTTATACTTTTGAACTTCAAAAACAAGTATTAGAATGGAGATTAGAAAAAGATATTCCATATGGTTATGACTATTTTAATCAATGTTTAGATCAATACAAAGTAGCAAAAGTCACAATCAGAGATTATGAAAATTCTACTACCAGTCAGCAAGAAGACTATAATGCAAAACAAGAATATTATAGTGCTTTAGAAAACGCGGCAATTAGCCAATATGATATTGAACACAAAACTACTTCAGGACTATCATCAGATGCAAGAGGATTGCTTTTAAGTAGTTGTAGTCAATTTGAATTATTCATCATTATTATGATTATTATGGTAGCAGGAGCTATTGTCAGTGAAGAATTTAGCAGAGGCACCATTAAATTATTACTGATTAAACCATACAAAAGAACTACCATTTTAGCTTCTAAATGGATTACATGTATTATTATGCTCATCATTATTATTGTTGCTGTTATGTTAATGCAATTTGTAGCAGGTGGAATCATTCAAGGATTTGATAAATTTGGTACACCAGCAGTAGTATATGACCATACAACTAACCAAATACAAGAAATTAACCTCATCAGTTATTTAGTAATGCAAGCACTAGGAAAACTACCAATTTACATTGCGCTTATGACATTAGCATTTGCTTTAAGCACTATTTTTACTAATACTGCATTAGCTATTACCATTGCTTTATTAGGTTACATGGGAGCACCATTTGTGAATGCAATAGGATTGCAATTTAATTTAGATTGGATACGTTACTTTATTACACCAAACTGGGATTTTACACAGTATTTTTTCGGAGGCTTACCATCTTTTGAAGGAATAACTCCAATTTTCTCTATTGTAATTGTACTAATGTATATGTTAGTAATGTTAATACCAACATTTATGGTATTTAAAAAGAAAAACATTAAGAATATTTAAAAATCAGAGAATTAGAAAAATTGACTAATAATTAGAAAAAATTAATTGCCAAAGACTGTTGACAAAGTATATAAAAATATTTTGT